>NZ_SOGM01000018.1:0-144351 GCF_004403545.1 Cryobacterium sp. TmT2-59
CGCCACCCCCGACGCGGCCTGGATCAACAAGCCAGCCGACGCACAAGAAGAAGAGCCGAAACTAGCCGCCTAAACTCACGCTGGCCTCATTCACCTTGACAAATTCCGGGCTGCCGGGCTCCACTTACAACGGCCCACCGCACTAAGAAGCGCGACGGTCTCCAGCACATGTCCGACGGCGGAGGTCACTCGCGAGAGTCGATATTTCATTCGCAGGGCTGCGCTCTTATCGAAGAATGGCTGCGGCGAAAGTTCCCGAAGTCGCACGTCAAGCGAGAGGAATACACGAACGAGCTGGGGGAGCGCCGCGCAGACGTCCTGCTCACGGGGCCGGCAGGTGACCGCGTCGCATTTGAAATTCAATACAGCCCGATCACCCCAGATGCTTGGCGGAACCGGCACGAATCCTATCGTCGGCAGCATATTGCTGACGTCTGGCTGTTCGGTCACACGGGTAAGCAACTCCAGCTACGCCCAGACGGCACCGTAGCCATCAACCCGACACACGAAGCCGTCGTTGCAGTGGGCTCCGCACTAATGTTCATCAACCCAGAGCTGGAATTGATTGCTGTCGCAGTTGGCCAGGGTCGCGTGTTCGAGGAAGCCCTGGATGGCTACGGCGATGAAGAAGTTCAAGTTTGCGACGTACTAAAGGACGCCATTCTTGATCTGCGGCCACTGGCAGAGTTCAGACCGACGAATGGCAGAGGGTTGGGCGGCGACTGGCTAGATGGGCTCTATGCGCGCACCGACAACCTTCGCCGGCACAACGAGTCAGAGCGGAGGCGCGCCGCAGAACGGAGAGAGCGCACTCGGCTGGAAAAGATTGCACGCCAGAAGAAGTGGGAGGAACGACGTCGACCCGAGCAGGAGAAGATTCGGCGGCTCTTTGAATCAGTCGAACGGTGGGGCCGAAGCGAAGCGCTCGCTTCAATTGCGGCGTACTTCGGCGGTTTCCTGAGGGACCGCATCGAGATGAACGAGAACCCAACTGCACCTTCGGTGCGGCTCATGCGGTGGCAATGCGTTGTCTACTTCGACTTGATCGCTGGCCGAGACAAAGAGTTCGGAACGCGTGATGCGTACAACGCGATCATTCGACGCGGCGTAAACATGGGCCAACCGGACGCGTTCAAACAAGTCGCCCGCTACCTCTATCGTCTGGAGGAGGACGGGTACCTCCGCAGGCTTCCGGACTACCGACGAGACTCATTCCCCAGATTTGTGCCCACCACCAGCGGTGCCTGGTGGTGACTGCGGTGAGGCCCACATGGTCCGATGGCTATGGTCGAGCCACGCACTGGCGGGTTTCGGACCTGCTGACATAACCGGGCGTTATCGGACCTGAAGAATCCCCGCCGTACTCATCGGCTGAGCCTTCGACGCGAGCGACCGGCCGGCTCCGCGGTGTCTCGCGAGATGGCCGGCCGCCCCTCGGGTGTTAACGCCAACTGAAAACGGGGCCACCAACCACTATTAGGGGAGTCCCCGGGCCCTGGTCGAGTGGACTAGTTTTCAACCGTCGATTCTGGCTGGGTATTCAACCGTCGATGACAGATCGCAATTTCAACCCAGCGTTTCGAGACGGCCAGGCACTCTCCGCTGTGGGACGATCAAGCCATGCCTAGCTCTCTTCACGTCCATGTCATCGAAGGAACCCGACTCAGGGTGGACGTGGTCTCAGATCAGGGCGCCACCCTCGCCCTTGTCGGCGACCTAACCGACCTGGAGCCTGAAGTTGACAGTGGTGGCGTGCTCGCCGAGAACCCCGCGTTGCGCAGCAACATGTGGGCGTTCGCAAAAACCTGGTTTGCGGCTCGAACGGTGTCGAACGCCGACGCACTGAGGTTGGCTGATCCGGCCGAGCAAAAAGTGGCCCTGAAACAAGCAGATGAGGCGAGGAAGATCGCACAGAAACGCGCGGATGCCTATGCCGACACCGCGCAGTGGATCGCTGACGTTGCTGACGACGTTTCGCTGCTCGACGTAAAACAGGCGTGGTGCTCGTCGTGCTTCGCCGTGAACGAACATCGAAAGTCGAATCGTCCAGTCGGTCAGCTTCCGGCCTACGTGTGTCAAGGATGCGGTACGCCGACGCTGCCCTGCGTCGCGGTGGGTTGCGACAACATGGCTGTGAGGGATCGAGGCGCGATCCGCATCCCGCTGTTCTGCGCCGAGCATTGTCACGAGATCCCGGGCTTCGAGAAGTCTCAGGGAACCATAGGGGAGCTTCACGACTATGAAGACTTCCTGCGTTACGACAAGCCCGATCTCGGCGCGGCGTCCAAGATCGCTGTGGGCAGTGTCGTCGCGTTAGGGGTTGCCATACCGCTGACACTGCTCGCCATGCCCGCGATCGGCGGCGCGATCGGTTCGCTGGGCGTGTTCGGCGGGCTGTCCGGCGCCGCCGCTACTTCGCATGGCCTCGCATTGCTGGGAGGAGGGAGTCTTGCAGCTGGCGGGCTCGGCATGGCGGGGGGCACCGCGGTTGTCACCGCTGTAGGAAGTGCCGTTGGAGGTGCGCTCGGTGCCTCTGTCGCCAACGCGTATCTTCGCGAGGACAAGTCGTTCCGCATCGAGCTGCTGCGACCGGGCAGAGGAGGCGTGCCGGTCCTCGTTGCGAGTGGTTTTCTTACCGAGGGCAAAATCGACAAGTGGGGAGGCTGGAAGTCGATCGTCAATGGACGGTATCCCGATTCCCCTGTTTATCGAATCTGGTGGGGCTCGAAGGAACTCAAAGACCTCGCTGTTTTTGGGGGTGGCGCCGTGGGCAAGGGCGGAGCTGTAGCCCTGGCGAAGGCAGCGGCAGCAACAGCAACAAAAGCAGGTGCGAAGTTCCTCAACGGTGTTATCGGACCCATGGTGGCTGCCAGCGACCTCGCGGCAAACCCTTGGCACGTCGCCAAAAGTCGCGCCGACAAGACGGGGGTCATCCTCGGCGACCTGCTGGCTCGCACCGAAGCGGAGTCATACGTGCTCATCGGTCATAGCCTCGGAGCAAGGGTAATGGTGGTCGCGGCCGAAACACTCGGTACCAAACCGGGCGGCCCGAGAATCCAGTCTGCCCACCTTCTCGGGGCCGCGATCGGTGCCAAGAGTAACTGGGACGCTCTGACCGCGGCGGTGGATGACGTCGTGTACGGCTATCACTCAACCGCCGACAGCGTCTTGAAATTCATCTACAAGTCCGTGCAAGCGGGAGAGACTGCTGCCGGGCTGAGTGGCTTCATGCCTAGTTCCAGCAAGCTCCAGAACGTCGACGTTTCTGAAGACGTGAAGACCCATTTCGCTTACCAAGGGAACGTCCAACTCCGATAGCACCCAGGTCGTTTTCGGCACGCGCCACAGCATCCGTTTGTCCGTCAGCGTGCACATATTCATTCGTCGCCAGCGACGCATTCAAGTCGAAAGATCAAGCGGCGGAGGAAAAGACCGAAGCCGGCAGAGGAGATGGGGATTCATAGGCGCTGTAGAAAACAGCCCACCAAACTAAACCAAACACACAAACAGAAATCGCTCCTGAGAATTCTCAAGAGCGATTTCTTGTTTCCGGATGCTCCTCGCCCTGTGAAGAGGTTGAGTCGATCTGGCATGCCCGGGAACGACGCAAACGGCGGTGCGGACACACGTCCCTCCGCCTGGTCAGCCCCGCAGAGTTCGAGCTGCAATACTCAAACCAGAACGCGGTCTTTGCTCAAGCGGCATTGCCGCCTACGAGCGAGCCAAGGTCACTCCGACGTTGCGCTTCCCATCTCGGGCAAATCCACGTAAGAACTTCAGATAGGAATCGCCATGTCCAGCACGACCTCACTCATGCCCGAGGCGACACCGACCGCTACCTCCGACGAGGCCACGCTTACGGCGGAGGAGGCGACGGCTCCCGCCGAGGAGACACCTGTTGCCGATGAGGAGACTCCCGTTTCCGATGAGGAGACGACGACTGCCGCCGAAAGGGCGTCTGGGCAGCTTCTGAAGCTGGTCGGTACAGTGATTGACACTGGTGTCGGTCCGCTGACAGGGTCGATCACGTGGGCGGAAGATCGTCTCGCCCGCGTCCAAGGAACCCGCTACGAGCACAATGCCAACCCAACACGGAAGGTTAGGTCGGACGAGCACGATGATATCGAGAAGGCGATCAAGAGGCTGATCATCGAGTCGGTGGAAGCCGCCAGTGTAAACGGTTTCGTAACCGGGCTCGGTGGCTTCATCGCGATGCCAATTACTGTCCCCGCGAACATGGCAGGCGCACTCGTGATCAATGCGCGTCTCACAGCTGCCATCGCCTACCTGCGAGGCTACGACCCCAAGGACCCCCACGTCCGCACGGTGGTCACTCTAATCGCGGTGGGCTCGAACGCACAGCAGATCGTGAAGACATTTGGCATCGCGGCTGGAGCGAAGGTGGCGATTCAGGCGATCAAGAAGCTCCCGATAGTGCTGATTCGCGAGATCAACAAGAAGGCCGGTTTCATGCTTCTGGCCAAGTTCGGCACGAAGCGTGCGCTCGTCACCTTGTCCAAGGGTGTACCGCTCGTAGGTGGCGTGATCGGCGGTGCGGTGGACGCGACCATGACCACCGTTATCGGCCGCACTGCGAGTGCGATGTTCCCCGTCGATTGATCGATTCTTTCTGGCAGTCACCACGGTCGCAGCGCCATCCGATCCCACAACTCGGCGGTCTGGAGCCCCGGTGCACTGGCCTTGGAGTGGGCCGATCAGGTACCTTGCGTGCGCCCGCAACTTCTCGGCGCCGTCCCATATTTGGGGATGCTGAAGACCTGGGCCGCTACGTTCACGTCATCGGAAGTGCTTCACCTTAAGGTCTGGGGGCGCGGCCGACTTGGAGGCCACGGCGAGTTCAGCATGCGCGCGTCGGTCAAGGTCGAGCACACACAATAAGCTGAGATCGAAACAGCTCACTCGGCGCCGCCGACAGGAAAACCCGGGCCGTTTCAACGGCTAGGGGGATCCGATGACCACATTGATTTTGTTCAAACGCATAGCTTTCGTGGTGGTGGGTGCGGTAGTGGCGCTTGCCGGGCTCGGTGTGGCGAACGAGTATGGATTCAGCCCGTTCCAGCCGCCGCAGACAGATCGGAGTCAGCCCGCTGTGCTGATGTCCATCCAGAATCTCAGCCGGTACGAGGCCGCGGTCGCCAATTTCGAAAAGGTGATCGATATCCAGGACGAAGTCGCGAGGGTCCCAGGCATCATTCCCGGCCGGCGGACGCTGTTTGTCGCGGTGGGCACGGTCGACGCCTATGTCGACCTGTCTGGCCTCGCTGACAAGGACATGACGCTGTCCGAGGACGGCAAGGCGGTGACGGTCCGACTGCCCGAGCCGGAGCTCGAAAAGCCCAACATCGACCACGCCAAGTCCCATGTGGTCGATACTCGAACCACTTTCGACAAAATCTCCGACTTCATCGAGCTGCCTCAGGAGGCGAAGTTGTACCTTCGCGCCGAAAAGGACATGACTGCCGCCGCGGAGGAATCAGAGCTGCGGAAACGGGCGACTGCGAACACCAAGGCTATGTTGACCGCTACGTTCGACACTCTGGGCATCCGCGCCACCTTCATCGACTAAGGCGTGTCGAAAAGCCGGAGCTGGATAGCCCTCCATGACGCGGAACAACTCTGATCTGAGCGGCTAGAAGCTGACCAAGTGGGCGTGGGGCAGAACGCGACGTTTTGATCGATGAGAGCGGGCGGCGTAGGCGCTCATGAAGCTCCCAAGGAGTGCGCGCACTTCGACAACTGTTTGCGTGCCGAACCAAAGGAATGGGGTCATCGATGGGTGAGTACTTCCTCACGCGGGTGGAGCAGCCGAGACTCGGGACGGTCAACCACCATGAACTCGATCCACAAGTGGGCGGTCAATGGGAATGGTGCTGGGCGGTGCCACTTCCATATCGTGCCGTGAGCACGCCCTCCATCGGTGCACCGATGCCCGCCGCACCGCGATCCGACGTGGACTTCATGCAGTACCTCGGTTACTGGACTGCCCTGCAAAGCTTCCTCACCTACTCGTTCGGATGGACCCGCCACGACAGAGGTTTGCGTTGGTGGTATGACGCCGGCAAGCCAATCGATGACCCGCGCCTAGCACTGCTCAACGCCGTCTGGGAGCGGGACGGAACACTCCTGGCATATGCAGAGTGGTGTCACGACCGGCTCAAGTCGTTCGATCACCAGGCACTTGCTGAGTGGACGAATTATGACGGCCAGCCGGACTCCCTTACATCCGAGTGGGAGCGCCGGCTGCAAGCGGCGCGTCAAGAACCGGAATCCGGCGGAACGACTCCGCATGGTAAACATCTGGAGGGCGGCGACCACGCCGCGGCTCCTTCTGCCGATCACTACGAGGCAGCGCTGACCGTCACAAACCAAGCTGGCCGGCGTGGGGTCTACATATCGACGAGTGCCTTCGGCTGGTACCGCGGTCTGGTGGAACTGGCCGGGAAACTGCCTCATCCGAGTGGTGCGTCCTGGCGCATTGATGTCTACGTCCAGTCGATCGGGTTCGTCGGAACCTATCGCCGCTCGCGCAAGACGGGCCTTTGGTTTGCTGGCCGCCATCGTTTCCACTCAGTCGGCAACTGACGGCCAGAAAGGCAGGGCTGACCCAGCTCGGGACTAGCGACGACGACCGAAAGGGATGCACATGTACGGTTTCACCCATCACGGAGAGCGCTTCTGCCTCGATCCCGAAGTGATTGAATCCAACTTCGACAGCCAATCGCCCGAAGCCATCCACAAACACTGGGTTGAACTGCGGGGAATGCGATGGCCGGTCAACCAGGCGATGCGGATCGCAATTGGTGTTCAGCAACCTCCGGTACGGTCTTCTGCTGCGCGGCGCCATTTCCGCCGGGCGGGATATCAAGGGGGCACGGCAGGGAGGACAGCGACGTTACCGGTAGTACGTTCTCGACCCCGGGCAGCCTCATTTGAGGTCGCAAGCTTGCCCTTGCTTGACGCCGTCGGAGCGTCGGTCACATTCACATGGCGACTGGCCGGCGTAGTTACCTTGGATGCCAAGGGCGTGCCACGGTTTCCAGCGCTTCCGGACGCTCCCGGTCTCTATCGTTTCGATTTTGGCCAGGACGAGTCAGGCATCCGTACGTTGTACATCGGTGAAGGCAAGTCGCTTGCGAAGCGAGCCGGTCAGTACCGCAGATCAAAGGCAGACGGTAAGCGTCCGAACCGAACCAGCAGACGCATGTTCAAGGCCCTACTCGAACATCTGGGTGCGCGCGGCCAGGTGGACTTCGCGATTGCGACAGATGTGGCGGTGAACGGACGGCCGGCGCCTTTAACGATGAAATCAGCCAGGTTGCTTGCCGAGAGCGCGGCCGTCCTCGCGGCTCAGCTTGACCCCCGCATTGCGGTGCTCAATATTGACGCCGACCTCCTCGCGGAGGAGTAGCGTCGCTGGACCAAACCCCGTTAGAGCTGCCGTGGCTCCGGACCAGGAATAATCGAACAGACCGAGGATTGAACTTCAAAACGAATCTAAGACTTCTCGCTGAAGATGCGCATCTGATCGGCCAGATCCCAGTTGGGCCGCTGGTCCCGAGCCGCGAGGATCTCAAAAGACTTGATGAATCGGAAGTTGACTGCAACGCGAGCGGAGCGGTGCAGCTCCGGGGCATCCGTCGGGACAGGAATCCAGCCGAACCCGGGCTCACGGCGATAGACCATGTTCCTGGTTTGCGCATACAGGCCGACGAACGCGCCGCGCATCTCTCGGAAGAGGGCGAACAGGACCATGAACCCAGTGAGCTTCGTGATATCACCGTGGATCGCGTCCTTTGGCAGTGATGGAGCGGTAAACGGCACCAGATCGGCGCCGCTGGAGAGTTCGACGGGACTCCTTGAAAGCTCACCGGGAAACCCGTGCTTTGCGTTGGCCCGCGGCGGGGGAGGGAACGCAACGTCGCTCCCCGCACCAATCTCCCAACTGGATGCGTAAGGAAAGTCGCCGTATTCGCAGTCGTGAACAGGCAGCGCTCCGAGTCGGTGCGACTCTGCGAGCAGCTCCGAGTACCAACCCGCGTAGGCCCAGTCGATGCCCATGCCAGCATCGGTAGCGCCGGCCAGAATCTCGTGAGCGATCACGTCCAGTGTGGTGTCAGGGCGAATCTCGAGTGCACCGGCCCGAGTTTCTGCCGCACTTGAGTAGGAGAAGACGGTCGAGTCGAACTCCCAGTGCGGGAACTGGTCCCGATAGGTGATGTCCTCCGCGAGAACCACGACCAACCGCCAGCTGGCCATCGGTCCGCCGAGGTTCGGTAGCACGCGAAGGCGCTGGTGCCCCCTGGCATGCAGCAGGGCAACGGCATCGAGAAGCTTGAAGCAGACTTCACGCCAACCGAACGCGGTGCCGTCCGCAGCCGAAATCACCTGCGCCTCGTCATGGGCCTCACCCGTGTATAGATAGAAGCCCTGGATGCGATCGGATGGGCTACCGACCGTTACTCGATGAATGACTCCCTGGTGGGTGCTCGGCACAACGAAGTAGGTCGCAGCGCCGTGGAAAGCGAGTTGGAGGTACGCGACCACTCCAGCTCGAGTGGTGTCACCGCGTAGTTGGCACCGCTCGTTCCCAATCGGAACAGTGGTCACCACCGAATCGTGGGACTTACCAAAACCGTCACCAGAGGGGCTCCGTGCGAGCCATGCCATCAATTCGCGGTTGAAATGGTGCACGTCGTCACACACTGGCGGAAAGTTACTTCCGATAGTCATCGTGGTCCTCGCTTCCCGGTCATGGCAGACCATGAACTCCCTGCTTAGCACACAATTTTTGCGTTTCTGGGCTGACGTTTGGCCCGGTGCCGGCAGAACTTTCGGGAGGTCGGCGTAACTGACGGCATACTTATCCCTAACCCACTCAGCCTGATCGACTCGAAAGACGGCGCATGATCCAGACGGCGACAGCCACGCTCATCAAGACACTCACCGAGCATGGGCTCACGGTGGCGACTGCCGAGTCCCTGACCGGTGGACTGCTCGCCGGGGAGCTTGTCAGCGTGCCCGGGGCGTCGCTCGTGTTCAGCGGCGGCATCGTGTCCTACCACACCCAGTTGAAGCAGACCCTGCTCGGTGTCGACGCCAAACGGCTGGCTCAGTCCGGCCCCGTGGACCCGCTCGTCGCCGAGCAGATGGCCGATGGTGCTCGCCTTGCATGCTCCATCGACGGTCGCCCGGCCGACCTGGGGCTAGCCACTACCGGTGTTGCCGGGCCTGACCCCGATCCGCAGACGGGTCAACCTGCGGGAACCGTCTACGTCGGCATTGCCACGCGGCAGGGAGCGCGCTCGGTGCGTCTCTCTTTGCACGGGGATCGTCCTGCGATCCGCGTGGCGACAGTCGCTGCGGCCGTCCATGAAGCTCTGATCGAGCTGAAAGCACTCACGCTCGACGCGGTACGTGACTGACGTGCCCGGCGAGCCCACCACGCCAGCGCCGAGTGTCGACGTCCTGACCCGAATGACCCTCGGTGACGACCCAGCGTGCGAGTGCATGGTTTGTGACTTGCCCTTGGGAGTCGGTCATGGCCCCGTCGTCTGGAACCTCGTGCTCTGGTTCCCGGGACCGTATCCCAAGAACGGGGAAGCCGACATGCTGCTTTGCGATCACTGCAAGAACGACTGGGTCGATGGCGAATGGGACCCGCCGTACGACAACTTCATCATCACCCAGTGCACCCAGGTCTGATTGCGCCAGGACTCGCTCGTAACGCGCGCGCTGAGGGCTGTCGCACCTGCTTGTAACGTCGCGGTCGCGGCGCCGCGCCTCACGCTGGATCCGACCCGGGTCGGAGGTCGGCACCTCGGCAGTGGTGTAGGAAAAGAACGAGGGCTGCGGAGGAAACAGGGTTCCACAGTCACCGACGATCCGCGCCCTGCTGGCTTTCGCAAACAACCCACCAAAGGGGGCGTTCGCGAAACTCTTCACGAAACGGTCCGGTCGAAACAAAAAGAAATCGCTCCTGAGGCTTCTCAGGAGCGATTTCTGGTTTAAAGAGTTCTCGCGTCCGGTTTCGGTCGCAATTCTTGAATTGTGAGCGGGTTTTTTGCGGGGGTTGAAGTTCGTCAGCAGGATGGTGACGCGACCTCCGAAAATTCGGGGCGCTGCGTGCAAGACTTACGGCGGAAGCGACATATTCAGTATGTGAGGATCGCCAACACCCCAGCCACCGCCGACATGAGCGAGGGAGCGGCGATGCCTGAGAGCGCGGGCCCGGCCGAGACGGCGGCCGATGTCGACTGGTTCACCGTGATCGTCCGGGAGCACTCGACTGCGCTCGTGCGCTACTTCGCCCGCCGCGGACCGCGTCAGGAGGAGGATCTGGCCGCTGAGGTCTTCGCGACAGCTTGGCGACGGCGCAATGACCTGCCACGGGAGGCGGTGCTGCCGTGGCTGTATCGCACGGCGGGATTCACCCTCGCGAATTCGCGCAGGAAGCACATCGATCTTCCCGTCGACGCGGTGCCCGAGTCGGGTGCGGTTCGAATCGACGGCGATCCGGAATTGAACCTCCTATTCGATGCGGAACTCCGCGGTGCGCTTGCAAGCGTGGGGGAGCGAGACCGGCAGATCCTTCTTCTGCACGCGTGGGAAGGTCTCGACGGGGCCGAGCTCGCCGGCGTGCTCGGTATCTCCCGATCCGGGGCGGACGCCGCGCTGTCGCGCGCGCGTAAGCGATTGCGAGAAGCCTGGGGCGAGCGGATGTCGTTCTAGGGCTTCTGCAAGATTCGGCACGCCCCGCACATATAACAGGTGAACCGAAAATTCCGGAGGCTGATCGATATGAACGACGACGACAAACAACGAGACCTGGTTGCCCGGCTGCGTGCCGCCGACCCAGCGGGGGATGTCGAGGCGCGTGCCGGGTTCGCCGACGAGGTCGTCGCTCGGATGACCGGTTCTGAGGCTGAACCGATGGCCGGATCGGCACCCGCGGCCGACCTGGCCCAGGCACGAGCAAGCCGACGGCCACGCTGGCTCCCGTTCGTCGCGGTCGCGGCGTCGATTGCGATCGTGGGTGGCGCGGGATACGGGATCGGAGCGACCACAGGCGGGCCAATGAGCCTCGCCGACGGCGCTGCACCGCCCATCACTCTGCAGTCCAACGGGGGCCCCGAAAGCGTTACGCAAGGCGGAATAGAGCCAGCCGTGGGCTCTGGCGCCGCTACCGACCAGAAGATGTCTCCCTTGACCTACCCCTACGGATCCGGCCGGAACGCCTTCAGCGCGTCCAGTCTTGGCACCCAGACGGGCACAGCTCAGTCCTACGCCTACGACCCCCGTTCGGCATCCAGCTCAGACAAGGTCACCGCGCTCGCCGCGGCGCTCGGCATCGGGTTACCAGTCGAACTGCGAGACGGCCGCTGGGTCGCCGGCCCGCAGGACGGCAGCGCCCCGAGCCTGTCAGTGAGTCTCGACGGCATGCTGTCCTTCTACTTCCAGAACCCGGAGGTGAACCCGTGGCAGTGCGAGGGTGATCAGGTCTGCGAGCCGACCAGCGAGCCGCCCAGCGAAGACGCTGCGATCGGAGCACTTCGCGCGCTCCTCGTCGCCGCCGGCCGGGACCCCGCCACGTTCGAATTTACCTCTCAGGTGTGGGAAGGCTCTCCCACGCGAGCCGCCGAGGCAAAACCGGTCATCGACGGGCAGCAGCTCGACCAAGGTTGGTCATTGGAGATGGCAGAAGATGGTGTCGTCTCCGCCAACGGTGCCCTCGCCGACGTCGTTGCTCTGGGGATGTACCCGGTGGTAAGTGAGCAAGAGGGCTTCGAACGACTCTCAGACCCGCGGTTCAGCGGAGCACCGACGGTTCTGCCGATGGCCCTCCGTGATCAGGCGTTGACGACCGAGGAGTGGGTGGCGCCGATGGAGCCACCCGCGACACCAGTCGCCGGTACCTCGGTCTCATGGCCCGTGAACAAGGTTGAGATCGTCAGCGCACAGCTCGGTCTCGCCAGCCAGTGGCAGCCGGACGGGAGCGTCCTGGTGGTCCCCGCGTACGCGTTCACGGATGCCGAGGGCGGCACCTGGTCGGTTCTCGCCGTCGAGGAATCGATGCTCGACTTCCGGGCTTTTTAGACCATCGTTCACTGCCGGTTCGTGGGCGGGGAAGGCTTCATCGAGAAGCCCGACGTGCCCGGCCGGGTCCGCCGATCAGGACAACCCGACGATCTCGCCGTTGTCGTCGATGTCGATGCGTTCGGCTGCCGGTGCGGACGAGAGACCAGGCATGGTGCGCATGTCGCCGCAGATGGGATAGATGAACCCGGCCCCGATCGACGCACGCACCTCACGCACCGGCAGTCGCCACCCGGTGGGTGCTCCCTTGATTTTGGGGTCGGCCGACAGGGACAGGTGTGTCTTGGCGATGCACACCGGCAGGCTGCCGAAGCCTGCCCGCTCGTACTTGTCGAGTTGCCGAGCTGCCAGAGGCGAGAGGTCCAAGCCGTCGGCGCCGTACATCTCGCGCGCGATCACATCGATCTTGTCGACCAAGGGAAGTTCGTCGGGATAGAGCCGGTGGAAGCTCGACGGTTCAGCGCAGGCCTCCGCAACCGCCTCGGCCAGCTCGACCGCACCCCTGCCGCCTTCGGTGAAGTGGTAGCTGATCGCCGCGCGCACACCTTCCTCTGCCGCGACGTCCATGATCGCTTGATGCTCACTGTCGTAGTCGGTGGGAAATGCGTTCACCGCAATGACCGGCGTCACTCCGTGCCGTCGGATGTTGGCGATCTGCCGGCGCAGGTTCGCTGCCCCGGCGATGACGTCGTCGGGATTCTCGGCGAGCATCTCCGGTGGCAGCGGTCGGCCGGCGACGACCCGGTACTTGTTTGAGTGAGTTTTCAGATCACGCACGGTCGCGACGATGACGGCGGCATCCGGCGCCAGCCCGGAGGCACGGCACTTGATATTGAAGAACTTTTCCGCGCCGATGTCTGCACCGAACCCCGCCTCGGTGATGAGGTAGTCGCCGGCATGGATGCCGATCAGATCGGCGACGACCGAGGAGTTACCGGTGGCGATGTTCCCGAACGGACCGCTGTGGACGAGCACTGGCGTCTGCTCCACGGTCTGCATCAGGTTCGGCTTGATGGCGTCCTTGAGTATCGCGGTCATGGCGCCGGCCGCCTTGAGCATCTCGGCGGTCACCGGTTCGCCGCCGCGGTTGTAGCCGACGACGATTCTTCCCATCCGTTCACGGAGATCCCGCAACGACGTGCACAGCGACAACAACGCCATCACCTCGCTGGCTGCGGTGATGTCGAAACCGGATTGGAACGGATTGCCGTCGTCAGGACCGCCGAGCCCGGTGATGATGGTGCGCAGCTCGCGATCGTTGACGTCGAGGACACGTCGCCAGGTGATCTCATGGGGGTCGAACCCGAGACGGTTTCCCTTGTGGATGTGGTTGCCGATCATCGCCGACAATAGATTGTGGGCCGCGGTAACGGCGTGCGTGTCGCCGGTCAGGTGCAGGTTCAGTGCCTCCATCGGGACCACCTGAGCGTAGCCGCCACCAGCGGCTCCGCCCTTGATGCCGAACGTCGGCCCCATCGACGGCTGCCGTATCGCGACGATCCCGAGCTTGTCGATGTGCCGGAAGCCCTGACCGAGCCCGACCGCGGTGGTCGTCTTGCCCGACCCGAGTGGAGTCGGCGTGATTGCGGTGACGACGACATACTTGGCCCGTGGACGGTCACGGAGCTCATCGATCGCATCGAGGGAGATCTTCGACGCCGCACTTCCGTGCGGTTCCAGCAGGTGTGGACCGATGCCCATGTCGGCTGCAACCTCTTCAAGCGGGCGACGGGCCGCAGCGCGCGAGATAGCGAGATCCGACGGCATCGCCGTGGTGATTGATCGAGATGGCTTGAACATGGTGCCTCCTCAGCGCCTCAGCGCCTCTGGGGCCTGGTGACCCAAGCGTACTGTCAGGCCACGGGATCGTGCCGGCGTGGCGTGGAGCAGTTCGAATGGGGCGTGCGGTACTGCCCCGGGTCCAGTTGACTCGTTGGAGCTCGTCAGAGTCAATCCAGTCGTCATCAGTCCCCATCAAACGAAACGTGATGAGACGACTTTCCGAGACGCTCGGGGCAGGGGCACCGAGCTCAGCGACTAGGTCCGGCTCAGCGCTTCCTCATCGGCCGCATCATTCTTCTGCACGGCGAATTGGGTCCGGTGCAATTCCTCGTACCGCCCACCCACAGCCAGCAGTTCCTCGTGCGTACCGCGCTCCACGATCGAGCCGTCCTCAACCACGAGGATCAGGTCCGCGCTGCGGATGGTGGAGAGGCGGTGTGCGATCACCATCGCCGTCCGTCCCTCGAGCGCCTCGCTGAGCGCCGCCTGCACGGCGGCCTCAGACGTCGAGTCCAGCGCCGCCGTCGCCTCGTCGAGGATGACGACGCGCGGCTGGGCGAGCAGGAGCCTCGCGATGGTCATCCGCTGGCGCTCACCCCCGGACAGCCGGTAGCCACGCTCTCCGACCATGGTGTCCAGCTGGTCCGGCAGGGACCGGATGAGCGGCTCGAGCCGCGCACGGCGGACGGCGTCCCACACCTCGTCGTCGGACGCCTCCGGCCTCGCGAGGCGCAGATTGGAGAGGATGGTCTCGTGGAACAGGTGGCCGTCTTGCGTCACCATGCCCAGGCTGTGCCGCATGGAGACGAAAGTGACATCGCGGACATCCGTCCCCGCGAGGCGCACGGCGCCGCTGTCGACGTCATACAGGCGCGAGAGGAGCTGCGCAATTGTGGACTTGCCGGCACCGGACGTACCAACGAGGGCAACGGTCTGCCCCGGCTCAATCCTGAAGGACACGCCGTGCAGCACCTCCTCGCCGCCGCGGGTGTCTAGCGTGGCAACCTCCTCGAGAGAGGCGAGGGACACTTTGTCCGCGGACGGGTAGGCGAAGCGGACGTTGTCGAACTCGACGGCCACTGGGCCTTCGGGGACGGCGACGGCGTCGGGCTTCTCCTTGATGAGCGGGTCGAGGTCCAGCACCTCGAAGACGCGCTCGAAGCTGACCACCGCGCTCATGATCTCCACCCGTGCGTTTGCGAGGCTGGTGAGCGGCGCGTAGAGGCGGGTGAGGAGGAGCGCCAGGGTGACCACGTCACCGGTATTCAGCTGGCCGGCGAGTGCGAGGGAGCCGCCGAGCCCGTACACGAGGGCGAGGGCGAGTGCGGAGACGAGCATCAGTGCGGTGAAGAAGACGAACTGCAGCATCGCGGTCCGGACCCCGATGTCGCGGACGCGGGCGGCGCGGACGCGGAACTCCTCGGCCTCCTCGTCGGGCCGGCCGAACAGCTTGACGAGGGTGGCGCCGGGCGCGGAGAAGCGCTCGGTCATCTGCGTGCTCATGGCGGAATTGTGATCGGCGGCCTCGCGGCGCAGCGCGGCGAGGCGGCTGCCCATGCGGCGCGCGGGTACCAGGAAGATGGGGAGCATGATCATGGCGAGAACCGTCACGAGCCAGGACGTGCTGAGCATGACGATCAGGGTGAGCGTCAGCGCCACGAGGTTCGTGACCACGCCGGACAGCGTGCCGCTGAAGGCCTGCTGGGCGCCGATCACATCGTTGTTGAGGCGGCTCACGAGGGCGCCCGTCCGCGTGCGGGTGAAGAACGCGATCGGCATCTTCTGCACGTGGTTGAAGACGGAGGTGCGGAGGTCCAAAATCACGCCCTCGCCGATCCGCGCCGAGTACCAGCGCGTCACGAGTGACACGGCGGCGTCGGCCACGGCCACGAGGGCGATGACGACGGCGAGCCAAACGATCGTGGTGACCTCGCCCTGGGCGACGATGACGTCGACCACCTGGCCGGCGAGTACCGGCGTCGCGACCGCGAGGAAAGCTCCCACGATGGAGAGGGCGATGAAGATCAGCAGCTTGGACCGGTAGGGCACCGCGAACGTCATGATCCGCCGCACGGACTCACGGGAGAAGCCGTGCTTGCCGTCCCTGGCGGTCGAGATCTTGTGCAGCGAGCTCCAGGCCGCGCCTTCCATGCTCATTGAGGTTCCTTCCGTGGGCAAACGACCAGTTTAGTTGGCGAGTTGCCCGAGCTTTGCGACGCGGCTGCCGAGGTGACGCGCGGTGCGCCGGTCAGGACCGCGTCGGGTCCGCGGTCATTCCACGACTGTGCGCCGGCTCCCCCCGTCATGACCCAGAAACCTCGTGTGACAGGACTGCACAGGGGCTTGGCGGACCAGGGCGCGACGGAGGTGGTCGCGCTGCGGGGCCGGGATTTGGGCCGTCCCTCATCTGGACGAGCCTGACACATTCATTGGTGCTGTCGCTTGTCACAAGGGTTTCAGCGGTTGTACCCTTGTGACATGTTGAGTGTGAAAGAGTACGCCGCCCGCCAGGACATCTCTGTCGCGCGCGTGCACCAGCTGATCCGCGAGGGCAAGGTCGATGCCGAGAAGATCGGCTCAAGCTGGGGAATCGACGAGTCGGAGCTCCGTCGGCAGCCTCCGCTCTCCCGCCCGCTGAGCCCGGCCAACTCATGGTCGCTCATCGCTCTGCTGTCGGGCGTCGAACCCGAGAACATGGAGGCGAAGGCTCGCTGGCTCCTGAATCGCAAGTGCGCTGCCCTCGCAGAAAGCAATGCGCCGGCCCTCCTCCTTGCCAGCTGGCTCCGGAATCGCGCACCGGTCCGTGCCTTGCACGCGAACGCCGATGATCTCGGTGACCTCCGCAGCGACAAGCGAATAGTCCTCTCCGGAATCAGTGACGACCGCGCGGGGCTCAGCAGCGAACATGAGGTTGAAGCGTATGTTGACCCCGAGATCGCCCAGCAGCTCATCAACGAGTACCTGTTGGTGAAGGCGAAGAACGCGAATGTCTGGCTCCACCTGGCTCGCGTCCAAGCTGACGCCGACGGGCGAGGGCCGCTGGGCCTTGTCCTCGCTGACCTCGCCGACCACGCCGGTCCACGCGAAAGCCAGCGGATCAAGGAACTGCTGAGCAACCGATGACCGTCATCGACATGCCGGTACTCGGTCCGAGGTCCTCGCTGGCTTGGCACGCCCTTTTCGACCTATCCGAGAAGGTGCCCAATAACTGGTGCCTGGTTGGCGGCCAGATGGTGCACCTCTGGTGCGTCGAACGCGACACCACGCCGAACCGGCCGACCGACGACGCGGATGCTGTCCTGGATGTGCGCGCGCAGCCGACCATCCTCCATCAGGTCACCAAGGCCCTCGTTGACATCGGCTTCGAGTCCGCCGGTGAAAGCCCAGAAGGCCATCAGCACCGGTGGACCCGTGGCGATGCCACCATCGACGTCCTCATCGCCGAGCGCGTCGGTGAGAAGGCCGCAGCACGACGAGGAGTCACAGGCGGCACCACCCTGGAAGCCCGAGGATCCAACCAAGCAATCGACCGAGCCGAGCTGGTCACCGTCGACCATGACGGGCGCCAGGCCCAGATCTGGCGGCCGAACCTGCTCGGAGCACTCGTCCTCAAAGCTGCCGCATTCACCGTGCCGCTTGACCAGGGCGTCAAACGGCATCTCATAGACTTCGCCGTCCTCAGCACCCTGGTCACCCGTGGAGACCAGCTGGCCGTGCAGATGAGCAAGCGGGACCGCCAGCTGCTCGGTAACGCGATCGGGGCCATCCGAATGGATGGGACAATCGTCCCCGCCATCGACGGGGCTGACCTTGGAATCGAACGGCTGACCATCGCGCTGAACGCGTAGCATGGCCGCCGGTGGCCGGATGGCCGGCTCAGTCCTTGCTCAAGTGTCTCGCCCCGGGTTTTGTGGAGGCTTGGGTAGGTCCTTTCCATCACGGTGATGGTGGGCGTTTGTGAGTAGTAGTTGCTCTCGGCTGCGATGGGTGGGAGGTAGCTGCGTCCCAGTCTCGGAGTTCGGCTCCGCCTGGCCCGACGGCGTGCCGGTACAAGTGCACGGCATGAACGCCGATCCGATCTTCGTCGGCGAGGGCGATATCAACGCAGCACGGGTGCTCGTGGAGTCGACTGGTTCCGCTGAGCTTTTCCTCTATCCCGGCGACAAACACTATTTCGCCGACAGCTCGTTGCCGTCGTACGACGCGGCCGCGGCCGCGCTGCTACTGCACCGCACGCTGACGTTTCTCCGATCCGTCGGATGAGCGTGGAATCGAAATCGCGGCGCCGCCCTGCTGGCAGGCGATCCTAACAGGGCCTTCCCGGTCTTGGGAGAGGAACCCCGCCACCTGGCCCCGCACGAAGCGTGAGGCGTAGTGCCCCCAAACCGAACGGTCAGCGGGAGCTGAGAGCCGTCCAAACGAACAGCGGCGGCCAGGTGCGAATGGCTCACGCGGGGCGGTTCTGCTTCCCGTCGAGCCACAGCGTGTCGGATGGGTCGCTGTGCGCCGTACCGGTACCCACATGCTTGGTGTCGATCTTTTCGCCGTTCTTGATGACGTGCACCAGCGCCATGGCATGGCCGCGGCCCAAGTCGAAGTCCGCTTTTAGCCAATCGACGATCACCCCGGCTTTCGTGGACGGATCGTCGAAACCCTTCGCCTGGGCCAGCGCGATGAACTGGCGCGGGGTCAGTCCCGTCTTGTCTTCGATGTTGTCGAAGTACGCTTGGAATGACATTTCTACTCCTCTGCCGGTGGTGCTGAGATCCGTAGGTCGCACGCGCAACGAGATTCGATCGTTTGATTAACGTATGCCGCGCGGTGGGAATCGCACCGGCCAGGTCAGAAACAAACCCTGACCAAGTGAAAAACTCGCTGGCTTGCGAGGGTGACCGAAAGTGGCAAGAAATCAGCCGCCCATTGGAAAGCAACCGTCGCAACGCTGCCGTCGTCGTTCGGGCCAAGAAAGCGGATCTCGTCACCCTCGTTCCAGCCGCCCTCGTAGGTCGATCCCTCGTGGAAGGCGCCCGTCCATTCACGTCCAGACGTGCTGCGCGGGAGCGTCGACATCGACGCTGAACCGAAGATTATCCATGCTCGCTTTTTTAACTGAGACACTCTGGCGGCGCAATAACGCCTACAGGGCCGGTTCGTCGACGAGCTTCGCAACGTCGCGGGCGGCGAAGTCCCCGTCACGGCCTGGTCACTCACCGAGGCTGGCTCTGACCCGAAGCCCTGACCCGGAACCCGTCGAGACCTGAGTATCGAAACCTCGGGGCAGTGGCGTCCCTGCAGGCCAATCCTGCCGGTGCAGGCCAGACCCTCAGGCACGGGTTGCATCGAGTGCGCGCTAGAATATGATGTGAAAGTCATATTGGAAATAAGGAGGAGGCGATTGTGGCAGCTTCATCTACTCTCGTCCGCGCCGCTCGCCGGAGCAAACGCCTCACTCAGGCGAGACTCGCAGAGCTAACCGGCATTGACCAGGCCAGCGTCTCCCATCATGAGCGTGGACGGGATGCTGCCTACAGTACGGTCGATCGGCTGCTTGCCGGCGCCGGACACCGCCTGTATGCCGCTCCCACGCGTCGTGATGACGCTGCCAGCGCCGCAGAGGCGATCAGAGAGTATCTTCGAGCGAAGGATACAGACCGCGCGCTCCGGGCTTTGCTTCAGTTGAACGATAATCTCATCGCCGAACACGGACTCGTTCGAGGAATCCTTGGGCTGACAGAGCCGGAACCCACCGGCGATCATATGTGGGATGCCGCCATCGCGGCTCTCGTGGCATGGCGGCTCAATCAAGAGAACATCCCGCTGCCTGGATGGGTCAACAACCCCGATCGCGCACTGACCGAACCTGTCGTGTTCCGGGTCGACCCGGCCGACCCCGCGCCCGAACGTGATGACGTGCCGAACGAGTTCGCCGAACGCGGCGTTCTTGCATGGGCAGATACCTTCGCGAGCGTCTGATGTCCGGCACCGCGCTGGACCGCAACGCGATCATCATCGGCCTCCGTGATCTCGTCGCCGAGCTTCGTAATTCGGGTGAGGTGGCCGGCATCCGTCTCGTGGGCGGTGCGGCGCTCGCCCTGTGCTACTTCGATCGGGGGACCACGCAGGACCTGGACGTCCTTCACGTCCGCCCCGGCTCGGACGATTCCGTCGCTGCCGCCGCCGAACGAGTCGCACTGAAGCATGGGTGGGACGCGAAGTGGCTAAACTTCGAGGTCACGAAGGCCGATGCCGTCCCGACCCTCGGCCGCGTCGTCGAGTGGGAGACAATTTACGATCAGGACGGCATCGTCATTCAAGTGGCATCCAAACAGGGGATGCTTGCAATGAAGCTTCGCGCGAACCGCCCCGGACGCGACACTCGCGATATCCGGCTTCTGCTCGCTCTCTGTCAGGTGCACACGCTCGAGGACGCGGAGGAACTCTATGAAGAGTTTTACCCCGGTGATGCCCTAGTTCCACGTGCGGAAAAGATCGTGAACGCCATCCTCAACGGCGAACCAACGCCGGCACCGCCGTCGCCCGGCCCGATAAACATCTGAGTCGTCTTGCCGTGCCCCCCGTGAGGCCAACGAATCGACTTATCGCCGAACCCGTCGAGCCGACATTCGTCATCCGACCCGGCGAACGCCTACCCAGAACGATCGCCGTGGACGCGGGAGATGTTCACATGAACACGGCGTGGCCCGGCAGCGAAGTCGAAACCACCCTCATGAGCTGCGGTCCGTTGCCGCACAGTGGCGCGACCTCGTAGACCTCTAGACCGGCCGCGACGGGCAGGGCCGCGACGGGCAGGGCCGTAACTCACATCCGGGTGGGGAGGGGAGTACGTCCATGTCGCGAGCGGCATCCGGGGTTCCTGGGGGCGAGCATCTCTTCGCTTTCCGAGCCGTCTGCGCTCACCATGAACGGCCGTAGCCGCGTGATTGCTGGGATGCCCGTTCCCCCACCCACTTCGAACGCCCGCGGGAGTGATGGTGCGCGGTTCGAGACGGCTACCGTCGGCGGACGCGGATTTGATGCCGCTCCAGGACTCAGGCTCGCCTTTTCTGTTTATCCGATCGTCCTCGATGTTGGCGTGATTCTGACGGACGGAACCCTCGCCTGCCCTCCCAGGAGAGTCCACCGGGCGATGCCGCTTCCAAGCAGCATGGTCTGGGTGTTGAGCGGCTTTGGTTCGGTCTCCCACTGCACGGCAGCGAGCTCATAATTGTCATTCCGGTCGATCATTGCGTTCGGTGAGCCGTACACCACGTCACCTTCATCCAGTTGACCAGGTGTCGCACTCTCGAACAGGGCGGTTGCTGGTGCGGTGAGAATCGCCAAAAACTTCGACTCCGCCGAGACCTCAAGGAGGTCGGGCTCCGCTCCCGAGTACCCGACTGACGGTGTTCGCGCGACTCGTTGGCCTGCCTTTGCGTCTGTCCAGTTGCCTTCCAGAAATCCGGTGAATTGCGCCGATCCTACGACGTGGATAATTTGGCGGGCTCGCCCCTCGGTTTTCCCCGCTCGACATGGTCCATCGCGGCGGCCGCGAAGATGTCTTGGATGCCGGTGCCATCGAGGTTCTTCGCAATCCCTTCGAGGTCGTTCAACCGGGCGCCACAGTAAAGGACGATCGTGAAAGGAGGATCGGGAGCCTCTGCGTGACTCGTGGCGAACGCATTTATCTCCACTTCACCGCTTGACGACATCATCCATTGGAGCCGCACGATGACATCCCTATCCAGTGGATCTACTGACGCCTCTGGCGCCCCTTCTGCGACGCTCTGCCCGACCTTGATATCGAGCGGGTTCTCCGGCAGGTCAATGTCCGCAGAGCCCGTTCCCAGGACCCCGAAGACGACCCCACCAGTGACGAGACCGAGGATGACCAGCCACTCGAATGCGACGAGTCTCCCCGTCCGTGCATGGCCCACCGGCACCTCCTCGGGTCGTCAGCGTCCCGTCATTCGTCGCAGCGTACTCCCGCGGCTCGGGTGCCGCGCACCCCTGCCGGCTGCCGTCGGTGTGAGCCTCGAGCGATCGGACTAATGGTCAGGCCGTCAAGCCGCCCGGACGAGGACCAATCGGATAGCGAACGTTGTGCGGGCACTCTTGATAAGTGGCCCGCGCTCTTGGCCGTATTGCCAACGTGCTGTTCGGATGGATCGGAGCCGAAGGATCCTAAGGCCGCACATCCGGTGGCACCAGTGATGGGACATCCGTCACCAAATCCACGCACCGAGAGACCGGCTTTTGTCGGGGTTCGCCACACCGCCGATGGTCGAGATTGTCCGTGTTTTTGCCAGGCTCAATCACAGGCGCGACATACCCGATTGCCGTGGGTATAGTTTGGAGATATGGGGGTGTCGTCTTCGATCGACCGGGTGAGTACCGACGATCTGATGTCGCTGGCAACCGAGCACGGAGCTTCGCCGTTGCAGGTGGGTGCCGTGCTGATGATCGACACGGTTGACGTGCTCGGTTCGGGGACTGGGCTCGATGTCGAGCGGGCTGTCGACCTTCTCGCCCAGCGTCTTCCGGGCGTGCCGCGGCTACGGAAGAGGCTCGTGCCTGCGCCGTTCGGCTGTGGGCGGCCGATCTGGGTAGACGATGCCGATTTCGACGTGACCGAGCATGTGAGCGTCATCCCCTGCCCGTCCCCCAGGGACGAGCAGGCGGTACTTGATCTAGCCGCAGTGCTGCTGGTCACTCCGCTGCCGCGCACCCGTGCGCTCTGGGCAGCCACACTTGTCACCGGAGTAGCGCGGGACCAAGCCGCGTTGATCGTCGTCTTTCACCACGTGCTCGCCGATGGCGTGGCTGGCCTGGCTGTGCTGGGCGGGCTCGTAGACCAGTCGGAAGCCACCGGGAAGCCCCGGGCCGTGGGCCCGAAGACGCGTGAATCCGATTTTCCGCGGCGGCAAGCGTCCATTCGCCAGCTCGCCATCGACGCCTGGACCCGTCGGCTAGGTTCGCTGCGAGGTCTCCCCGTTTTGCTGCGCCGCCTCCAGGACGCGGCCCGGGAATTGCGGTCGGTGCGGTGGACGCGCCTGAGGCCAACCTCGCTCAACCGGCCGACCGGCCCGCGACGAAGCCTCGTTACGGTCACGGTGGCGCTGGTCGGGATCCGCAACGCCGGTCACGCCCAGAAAGCCACGGTCAACGACGTCGTGCTTACCGCGATCGGTGGCGCGCTGCACCGGCTCCTCGCGTTGCGCGGCGAGGCTGTCGACCGGTTCATCGTCTCGGTGCCGTTCTCCGAGCGGCGCGCCGCGACGCACGGAGACTTGGGCAATCGCAGCGGGGTGATCCCGATCCGGGTGCCTGGAGTCGGCGCCGCGGCGAGTCGATTGCGATTCGTAGCAGAGGGGACCCGGAAGGCCAAACGATCGTCGCCCGGTGCGACGACCGCCCTGCTCGGCCCGTTCTTTCGGATACTCGCCCAGCTGGGACTATTCCAATGGTTCGTCGACCGGCAGCGTCTAATCCACACCTTTGTAAGCAGTCTGCGCGGGCCAGAACAGCGCCTGTCAATCTTTGGCTGCCCGGTCACCGCGATTGTCCCGCTGAGCGCCTCGACGGGAAACGTGACCGTCTCATTCACCGTGCTCTCATACGCAGGCGATCTCACGATCACTCTCATCGCCGACCCCGATGCCTGCCCCGACTTAGCCACGCTGCAGGATCTGCTCGCCGAGGAGCTAGCAGAGCTCGCCAGGTGAGCCTGTCGCCCTCGTCGATCTCAGCAAAGTGAGACGGTGACTGCGCCCTCAGCGAGCAAACGAGCGAGCGCGCTCGTACGCCTGACTCGCCGACCACTGGCCGAGACGTCGACCGATCACGACCGAGACGACGGCTATTAGGCCCCGTCTGGCACGACAGGCTCGGCCGTCGAGGCCTGACTATAATCCGCCACCAACGGAACGTTCTGTGGGCGCTCCTCTGGCTGGAAGACGGCAAGCAGCCCTACTTCATCCACGGAGATGGCGATGTGCTGGCTGCGGCCGGCCTCTACGCGGCCCGCCAAAAGGACGACATGTGGAAGATCACGTTCACGATCATCACGCGTGCAGCGCGTGATGCGTCAGGTGAGATCCACGACCGCATGCTCGTGTTCTTGACCCCGGACGTGTGGGACCAATGGCTGATCCCGGTCAAGATCAGAGACAAGGAGGAAGCACCCTCAATGCTGGACCGCAGCTCCGTTGCCCAACCCCGACCTCACAGCGACCCGCGGTATATCGATTTCTGCGACACCTTCCGAGGTGTGGCCTTGGCTTGCGCAGCTCGGCCAGAACCGCGGCGGCTTCTACACCTACGACTGGGTCGAGAACCTCGCCGGCGTCGAGATTCACAGCGTCGACACTGTCGAGCCCGAACTACAGATCCGCTCCGTCGGCGACGATGTGAATCTTGCTCCCGAGGTCGTGTTGTCGGTTGTCCATCTCGAGGATGAGCACCATCTCGTGTTGGGCGGAGCGGTCGCCCTCGACGGCACGGGCGCCGGAGCACCCTACGACTTCACGTGGGCGTTTGTCCTTCAACCTCGAACCGAGGGGTCGACGCGGCTTGTCGTTCACGAGCGGTACGGCACCTCACCGACTGGGCCAAGGTGCTCGTGGAGCCGATCGAGATGGTGAGCTTCCTCATGACCGAGCGGATGCTCCGGGGCATCCGGGACCGTGCGGAGCGTTCTCCCTCGCGCACCACCTTGCGGTCGCCGAACCATCGTTGAGGGATTCTTATTGAGATCCGTGTTCTTGGCGATACTCGGAAGGGGACGGGACGACCCCCTTTTGCTGATGAAGCCGGGAGAGAGTTAGAGTTCACTCGCTCCCGCTTCTGGCATCCGACCGCGTCGACGCGGTGGAGAACGGGTGGCCGCCTTGATGGGCAGTAACGCCGATCCGCTCGCCGAGAGTGGGGTGACCGAAGAGGCTCGCACCCAGGCCGCCCCGTCCAGATTCCGCCGACGCGATGAGGACTCGCACATGTCGAGGGGTGCTCGGCCGGCAGCGGCGACGCTACTGTTTGTCGCTGGCCTGGGTCCGCGGTTCTGATCCGGTTCCTACGCCGCTCCTGAATGCCCACGCAGAACCCTGTCGGAATCCGCGATGGTGGCGCTGCATCGTCGTTAGGAAGTCACCGTGTTTTGCTGGAGAAATCGTTCGGGTCGAGGCCGGCGATTCGACGCGCATGGTCTTGGAGTGCTTCTTCGCTCACGGTGTGTCCAGCATCTGCGAATCGTTCACGCAGCGCGTCGAGGACTTGGGGCTCACTGTGGCCGGCGAGGTCTGCTTCCTCCTGTGCGAGAATCCCCGCCACCTTGTCCTCGTCCGATTGAGAATGCTGGTCTTGGATCGGTTCACTCTGTGTGCCGTCACCATTCATGCTGGTCCTCCGATCTCAAGGGTTCTGTTGGCCAGCCTAACGTTCAGAGTGAGACGCGGACAGGGTTTAGCGTGAAGCGGTCGACGTGGACCCGGATGCGCTGCGGGCGGCCGAGTTCGACGGCCCGAGCGTCGCCCTCGAACGCGTCGACGAAGCTGTGGCGGACCACCTTGCTGCGGAAGGGACGAAGTGGATGACCGGCCTCGGTCCCGACCTGGAGAGGGTTCTATCTGCCGGGCTCCTGGATGCCATCCGCGGATTCCTCAACGATTTCGGGGCGGCCGCGCCCCTGCCTGCGCTGAACTGGACGCTGGGGTTCGAATACGACGCGGTCTCGGTCAGGCCGAGCCGCTCCACGGCGCGGGCACGATGACCCACAGCACGACGGCCGGCTCGCCGCCCTCGACCTGCCAGGTGTGCGGCTCTCGACCGGGGAAGGTCAGCGCGTCGCCGGCGTGGACGGCCACGGTGCGACCGGCGAATCGCACGGTGAGTGATCCCGAGACGACGTGGAGCGCTTCGACGTCGCAGTTGATTGTGTAGAGATCGGACCCGCCGTGCGCGTCGGGCTCGAGTTCTGATCGCAGCAGCTGAACCCGCTCCTCGCCGCGCGGCGACATCAGTCGCTCGTCGGCGTGCACTCCGCCCAAGTTGATCCGCGGAGCGTCGGCGTACGCGACATGGTGAACATCGGGCTCGGCGAAGAGCGCTCCGACGGGCAACGAGAGCACCTGACACAACTGGACAAGCGTTGCCACGCTCGGTGACGTCTCGTCGCGCTCGACCCGGCTGAGGAAGCCCTTGCTGAGGCCCGTCGTCTGAGCGACCTGGGCGAGTGACATGCCCTGAGCGGTGCGAGCGGAGCGCAGCTTGGCGCCGATGGGTGTCGCGGTGCCTTCCGCGGTGGGGTGGATGGCGCGCACAGTTCCTCCTCGAAGCTGCTCACACATTCGTCCTTGACGATCTGCCCGGGGCAGCGTACCGTGAGCGCTGTAGTTGTCTATAGCGTACCGAAAGTTGTCAAATATGCAACCGTTCAGCAAAGATGCGACGGATGAGCCCCGCGGGCCGGTGGACGCGAGTGTCGTGCCCCGGTTCGCCGGAATCGCGACCTTTGCGCGACTCCCGCGGCTCGACGAGGTCGAGCGGGCAGACATCGCGATCGTCGGGATTCCCTTCGACAGCGGAGTGAGCTACCGACCCGGTGCTCGGTTCGGCCCCGCGCATGTGCGCGAGGCCTCGCGCCTACTGCGACCGTACAACCCTGCTCAGGACGTCTTCCCGTTCGGCGCCCAGCAGGTCGCCGACGCCGGCGACATCGCCGCGAACCCGTTCGACATCGCTGCTGCCGTAGCCGAGATCGAGGCAGGCGCGCGCCAGCTCAGCGAGCACGCCGACCGACTAATCGCCATCGGCGGAGACCACACGATCGCTCTGCCGCTGCTTCGCGTCGCGCACGCCCAGCACGGGCCCGTCGCGGTATTGCACTTCGATGCCCACCTCGACACGTGGGACACGTACTTCGGGGCGCCGATGACTCACGGGACCCCCTTCCGGCGGGCGTCCGAAGAAGGCCTCATCGACCTGACCGCGAGCATGCACGTCGGAATCCGCGGCCCCCTGTACTCGAAGGACGACCTCGAGGACGACGCCCGGCTCGGCTTTGCGATCGTCACGAGCGAATTCGTCGAAGAGCACGGCGTCGCGGCCGCCGTCGAACGCATCCGCGCCAGAGTCGGAGACGCGCCGCTCTACATCTCGATCGACATCGACGTACTCGACCCCGCCCACGCGCCGGGAACAGGAACACCGGAGGCAGGCGGGCTCACGAGTCGAGAACTGCTCCGGATGCTGCGTGCCCTGGCCGACCTGCGCATCATCGGCGCCGACGTGGTCGAAGTCGCCCCTGCGTACGACCATGCCCAACTGACCGCGGTCGCGGCCAGCCACGTCGTCTACGAGCTGCTGAGCGCGATGGCGCCTGAGGTGACCCACCCCGACGGACAAAGCCCCGACCCGACGTAGAAGTGCCGAACCCGACCGACAAGCCCGACACAGGAGACACCCATGACACTGCCCACCCCGACGGACGAAGCAGTCCGTGCCGCGGCATCCGCCATCGTCGAGGCGTTCGCCGCCACCGACGGCCCGCGCTACTTCTCACTGTTCGCACCCGACGCAACCTTCGTCTTCCACACCGAACCTGCGCGCATCGAGGACCGGGCTGCCTACGAAGCCATGTGGAAGGAATGGGTGGGCGGCGGCTGGAGCGTGGAATCCTGCGCATCGAGCGCGGCCGCGGTGCAGGCGTTTCCCGGCGGAGCCGTCTTCACCCACTCCGTCAGCACGAGCGTGAGCACCGCGGACGGACCCATGTCCTACCGGGAGCGCGAAACGATCGTCTTCCGGTCTGATTCTGGCGGCCTCATCGCCATCCACGAACACCTCTCACCCCAGCCCTGACCCGACCCCTTTCATCGAGGAGCCCAAAGATGTCGCTCTACACCCGTCTCGACCGCCGACTGGACACCAACTCAGATGACGCGGGCCCGGTTCGCGGAACCTACTCGCTCGGCCGCGTGCTCATGATCTGGCTGGCCGCGAACCTTGTGGTCACCACCCTTCTGACCGGCACGCTCTTCGTGCCGGATGTGCCGTTCGGTCTCGTCATCGCTCTGATCGTGGGCGGAACGATCGTCGGAGCAGCAGTGCTCGTGACGGTCGGCGCGATCGGAACGCGCACCGGCCTGCCGACGATGGCAATCACGCGCGGACCGTTCGGGACGCGCGGGAGCCTGCTGCCGGTGGCCGCCAACGTGGTCATCCTCATGGGCTGGAGCTGGGTGCAGGCGATGCTCGCCGGGATCGCCCTCAACTACATCGTCGCGTCGATGACCGGGTTCTCGAACCCCGTCATCTTCGCGGTGCTCTGCCAGACGATCGTCGTGATCCTCGCGATCTTCGGCCACGCCGGAGTCGCTCGGGTGGAACCGTGGTTCGCCGTGGTCATCCTCGCGATCGCCGCCTACATCTTCGTCGTGGCGTTCACTACTTTCTCGCCGGCAGACTTCGCGGCCATCCCGGCGCCGCTCGAGCCGTTCTACTCCCCGGGACTGGCGTTCGATGTCGTGGTCGCGACCGCCATATCGTGGACGGTGCTCTCGGCCGACTTCAACCGCTTCGCATCGACGACTCGCGCGGGCGTGGTCGGCTCGGGAATCGGTTACACCCTGTCGACGGTGATCTCGATGTCGCTCGGAGCGAGCGCGATCGGCTACGTCGTCCTGGGGGGCGGCGACGCGATGCCGTTCGACCCTGTGACGATCATCGAACCCTTCGGTGCCCTGTTCGCGGTCGCGATCTTCCTGTCCGTGATGGCGACGAACACGATGGTCGTCTACGGCATGGTCACGAGTGTGGTCAACGCGCTCCCAGGCCGCCGGGTGAAGTTCCTGCCCACCGCGATCGTCCTCGGGCTCATCTCGATCATCGGTTCGACCTTCTTCGGGCTGCTGGCCCAGTTCACGACGTTCCTGGTCACGATCGGCGCCCTGTTCGCACCGATCTTCGCGATCATGATCGTCGACTACTACATCGTCGCGCGCGGCAGCTACAGCGCCGACATCCTGAAGGCCCAGGGCGGTCGCTACTGGTACACCGGCGGCATCAATTGGCTCGCTGTCGCGTCGTGGGTCGCCGGTGCGGCGTCCGCCTACGTGTGGGCGTACGTGTGGCCGCTTCCGTTCGGTGCGACCGTTCCCGCATTCCTCCTGACCTTCGCCGTGTACTTGGCCTTCTCGCTCGCGCGCCGCAGCAAGACTCCTTTCGGGCCCAGCCGGCACCTCGCCGATGCCGACACCTCTCGCTGACGGCCTTGGAGCGCCGCCGCGCACGGCGCTCCGGGACCTCAGCCACCCGATCACCGACGGGATGCCGGTGTATCCCGGCGACCCGGCGGTTCACGTCGACGCCGCCCTGGACCTCGACCGCGACGGGGTGGCCGTGACGGGGCTGCGAATGGGATCTCATACCGGGACGCACATAGATGCGCCGTCCCATACCGTCGCCGGTGGCCGGACAATGGCCGATGTGGCCCTCGACGAGCTCCTCGGCGATGCGCTGGTGGTGCGGGTGCGAGCGCTCGCCGAGGGCGAGGTATACGGGTGGGACCGGCTGAATGCGGAGCATCCGCTACCGGATCGACTGCCCCCGATAGTCGTGATCGACACGGGCTGGGCGCGGTGGTTCGGCGACGCACGCGCAGTGCGACATCCGGCCCTCGATGCCGGTGCTGCCAGCGAGCTCGTCGCTCGCGGGATGCGGATCCTCGCGGTCGACACGCTGAGTCCCGACCCGACCGGTACGTCGTCGGCCGCCTTCCCCGTGCACGAGGTCGTGCTGGGCCGCGGCGGGCTGATCGTCGAGAACCTCTGCGGCCTGGATGACCTGCCCTCACAGGTGCGGATTGGCTTCTTCCCCCTGCGACTCGGCGGCGACGGGGCGCCGGTGCGCGCGGTCGCCTTCGTCTGAGGCCGAGCAGCGAATGAATTCGCGCCTCGCGCTGGGTCAGATCGGGAGTCAGTGGTCAGGCGCTGGCCTTCCTGGAGGAAAAGAATGAGGGCTGCGGAGGAAATGGAGTTCAACCCTCACCGCCGATCCACGGGACGCAACCGATCCACCGCGCCCTGGTCGATGCGGGTTACACGGACACGACTGGCAATCACTATGTGAAGGGCGATCTCGAAATTGACATTCTGGTGCCTTCGTATGGTGCGCGATTCGAGACGGCTACCGTCGGCGGCCGCGGATTTGATGCCGTTCCAGGCCTCAGGCTTGCATTCTCTGTTGATCCGATCGTCCTCCATGTTGGCGTGATTCTGACGGACGGAACTCCACTTGGTTTCGTGGTCCGCGTGCCCCCGGTCGAGCTCGGTGGCTGGACGATCGGAACCGCTCCCGTATCCGGGACGAGGCTCGACCCCGCTCGAATCCTGCATACCCTGGCGGACTCGGCGCGCCAGGGCCTTGTCGTGGCCAACGCGAGCGTCCCTGCGGACAGACTGGCTGCGCTCATCAGGGCACTTGTCGCGAGGCCGATGGCAGGGGCCCAGCGTCGGCCTCGCCCGACGCGGTGAAGCCGAGCTTCGCGATGACACGCTGGCGCTTGCGGAACATTCGATCAAACACCGGTACCTCGGCGTCCCAGTAGTCGTGCACCTGTGACGTGGTAGGGCCGGGCTTCGCGGTCGCGGGGCGGGAGGCGCGGGAGATGCGGCCGATTTGTTGCACGATCCGGCCTTTGAACGCCATCGGAACGGCGAGGAAGAGAGCGTCGAGGCTGGGCAGGTCAAAACCTTCGCCGGCGATCTTGTCGATCGCCACGAGAATGAACGGATCGGAGGGGTCCCGGTCGGACATTTCGGTCCGGATCCGGCGCCGTTCCTTGGGGGCCAGCTTCCCGTGCAGGACAACGACCGTGGCGGCTTCCGTTCCCAGGAGCGCCGCGAGCCGAGCGACATGTTCAACTCGGGTCGAGAGAACGAGGCAGTTCCGTCCCGCTCGATACGCGGCGAGCACGTCTGCCGCTATGCGCTGGTTGCGCTCGACGACTGGTCAGCCGTTCAAGTGCTGGATTGCGAAGTCGGCTTCCTCTGCGGTGAACTGCTCCCCATACTCGCTGGTGAGCTGCTCACGAATCGACTCTGGCGACATGGCCATAGTCTCCTGGTACGACTTCGCCTTGGCGAAGGCATTGGCGTTCCAGTCACATTCAGGCCCTTGGATTGGGGGCGCGCCGCATTTCAGGTGCGGCGCTACACTCACTTCACCCGAGCAGCTGACCCGACAGCCGCTGTTAACTGAACCGAGGCGCCCCATGGGTCTTGCCCGACACCGACGGTGCGGTCGTTCGCACAGCACACTAGATTTGCCCGCTGCACACTGTCGTTGGATGGCCGCCCGTGCGTGAACATCGCGTATCCAGCGTCAGCCTGACCACTGCAGCGTGGATGTTTGGGGCCACAGTCACCGGCCTGATCCTGTGGAGCCCCTGGCTGGATTCGGGATTCCGGAGCCCGAATGCGCATTTGGCGCTTGATACCGTGTACTCCTGTGTGGCACTCCTGGTGGCCTATCTCGTGTTCGGCAAGTATGCGCGCCGGCGCCGGCTGTCGGACCTGCTTCTGGCCAACGGCCTCGTTCTCCTGGCCGTGCCGGGACTGGGTCTCTCTGCGGCGGCCGAAGCGCTGAGCGGTCCGCTCCCCGGCTCTCTCGATGTGTGGCTGCCGCTGACGATCAGAGTGATGGGGGCCGCCGTCATCGCCGCGGCGGCGATGGCAAACTTCGGACGTCCCAGAAAGCTCGCCGACATCCGCCGGTCCCAGTTCGTGCCGATGGCGGTGATCATGCTGCTCGTGGTGACCTGTCTGGCTCTCTGGGCGGCCCGGCTGAGCCTTCCGGTCACACTCGACCGGGGCGGCCTTCCGGCGCAGGGTCAGGACGGCATCACCGAGTGGCACCCTCTGGTTCCGATTGCGCAGGGCGTCGCGGCGGTATGTTTCTTCACCGCATCCGTCGCCTTCGCCGTTCAGTCACGACGGTACACAGACGAACTGCTTCGCTGGCTGGGGCCCGCGTGCGCCCTCGCGGGGTTCTCGCGCCTGGACTACACGATGTTTCCGTCCCGTTACAGTGACTGGCTCTACGCAGGCGACCTGCTCCGCGCCGGATGCTACGTGCTGCTGCTGGTGGGCGCCGCGCGAGAGCTCAGGCAGTACTGGAGCGCGCAGTCTTTGGCCGCAGTAGAGGATGATCGGCACCGCGTCGCGCGGGAACTGCACGACGGCGTCGTCCAGGAGCTGATCTACATCCGCTCCGCAAGCCACGCGATCCCGGCGGAAGTCGTTGTCGCCGGTGGCGCACCCGGTAATACCATTGCTCCAGGCAACGCCGCAGTCCGCATCCTGGCCGCCTGCGACCGGGCCCTCGACGAAATACGCGCTGCCGTGCAGGCACTCGGACGACCAAACGACGAGCCGTTGGGCATCGTGCTGCGTCGCACAGCGCGAGAACTGGCCATGCGCTATTCCGTAACCCTGGACGTCGACATCGACGAGTCCATCGTCGCTAACTGGGACCAGAAACACTCGCTCATGCGCATTGCCCAGGAAGCAGTCGCGAATGCGGTGCATCACGGCAGAGCGCAAAGAGTGCTGTTGCACCTGGGCTCTGTCGGCGGTGAGCGACAGCTGCTGATCCGGGATAACGGCTTGGGATTCAACGTGGCCGAAACCCTCGGGCAGAATGCCGGTTATGGGCTGCTCAGCATGCGGGAACGGGCTCAGGCTCTTCCCGGTTCGTTCGAGGTGGACCGGGCCTTCGGTCACGGCATGGTGGTGAAGGTCACATGGTAGGTGAGCGGATTCGGGTAATCATCGCGGACGATCACGCTCGGGTGCGCGGTCAGATTCGGGCGGCGCTTGAGGACGGCGGCTGCGAGGTTTGCGCTGAGGGCGCGAGCGCGGACGAAGCTATCGTGTTGGCGCTCGAGCACCGGCCCGACGTGGTGCTGCTCGACATCCACATGCCCGGCAACGGGATCTACGCCGCGGGCCGGATCAATCTCGAGCTGGGGGACACTGCCGTCGTCATGCTCACCCAGTCCAAAGAGGATGACGACCTGTTCGATTCCTTGCGGGCCGGGGCATCCGGTTATCTTCTCAAGGACACCGATCCGGCGAAACTGCCCGATGCCCTGCGCAGCGTGCTGGCGGGCGATTCGGCGATCAGCCCGGGTCTGGTGACCCGCATCCTCGCGGAGTTCCGAGGCCCGGCCCGGCGCCATCTCAGGCGGTCTGCTGCCGCCGCGAGGCTCAGCGCCCGCGAATGGGAGGTCATGGAGTTGCTCGGCCAGGGCGAGTCCACCGATCAGGTGGCGAAACGACTGTTCGTGTCGCCAACGACCGTGCGGGTGCACGTTTCCTCGGTGCTGCGCAAACTCGTCGTTCCTGACCGCGATTCAGCTTTCAAGCTACTCCGCAACGACTAGGGAGCGCCGACCTCAGCAGTGCCGATGTCGCCCCCACTACCCGCCAGGGCGACCAGCGCGGCGCCCAGCCCTTCGGCTTCCTTCAGCGTGTACTCCGTGCTGCCGATGAGTACGTAGGGCCCATCCGCAGTGCCGGTGTCAGGGTCGACCGACAGGCACAACCGGGCAAGCGCGCCATCGTCGAGGGCCAGCGGTTCGCTCACGTGCAGCCAATTCTCTTCACCAAGACCGGGGCTATGACGGGTCGTGCACCAGGATGGGCAGTGCATGTGCTTGTCCTCTCTTTGCTTCATGTAGCGGGCGGCACAAGGCCCCGCGCCCGAGAGGGTGCGAGGCCTTGTGCCTGATCAACGGCTAGCGAAGTCCGATGTTGACGAAGTGCGTCTGCCCGTCATCCAAAATCACGCCGATGCGCCAGTAGTTTCCGCTGGCACTTCCGGTTTTCCAGTTGTAGATGTACTGCTTGCTTGTCGCGTCGTACTTGAAGACGCTGCCGCTGTCGGAGACTGCGGTGTACACCGTCTCATCCACCGGAACGTTCATCGCAACGCCCTTCACCGGCGTCAGCCAGATCGGGGCGGAGGCAGCCTGCACGAGGTTGCCTGCGGCGTCCCGCAGCTGAAATTTGACCGGCACAGTGCTGCCGGCTTTGAACACGCTGGTCGCGACGCCGATCTGGTGGGCGGTGTCATTGATCGGCTGCAGGAACCCGTCGAACCGGTAGACCACCCGGAAGGTGCCCGTGATGGTCGTCGAGTTCCCCGCCTTGTCCGTGGCCGTCGCCGTGTAGGTGAAGGTGCCGACGCCGTTCGCGTTGCCACCGGTGACGGTCACCCGGCAGGACGCCACCCCGGAAAAGCTGTCAGTGGCCGTGCAGGTCGGCGCGGGCACGGAGCCGACGGTGAAGGTGCCATCCTGCACATTGACATTCGCGGTGGTGAGTGTCGGCTTCTCCTGGTCGATGTTGATGCCGGGAACGCTGGCCGTGGTGCTGTTGCCGGCCTTGTCGGTGGCGGTACCCGACGCGGCGTTGGCACCGTTGGCGGAGAGCACCACCGGGTCGGGGCAGGTGACTATGCCCGACAGGGCATCCGTGCAGGTGAACGTTACGGTAACAGGGCCCGTGTACCAGCCGCTGGCCGTCCGGGTGCCGGCCGTGATGGTGCCAGTGATGGTCGGTGCGGTCCTGTCGAGCTTGACCGTGACCGAGTCGGTACCGACATTGCCGGCGGTGTCCGTGGCCGAGCCGGTGACGACCCGCCCGGCGGTCTCGGTGGAAACCGTGACCGGAGCACTGATGCCGGTGACACCGGAGCCCCTGTCGTCGTCCTTCGCGGTGAAGGTGACGGTGACGTCACCCTTATTCCACCCGTCGGCGTTGGGCGTGGGTGAGACGGTGTGGGTCACGGTCGGGGCGATGTTGTCCCACTTGAGAGAAACCCCGTTCGAGGCTTCCACGTTGCCGGCCTTGTCGACCGCGTAGTACTGCACAGAGCCGCTTCCGCTACCCGTCAGCGGAACACGGACCGTTGCGGTCGCTCCCGCCGTCACCTGTTCGGTGCCGCCGTCAACGCTGTAGCGGATCTCCTTCACGCCGGAGAGGCCGGCCTGGTCGGTCGCCGTCAGCACCACGTTGGCAAAGTCACCCTTGCAGTAGTCGTTGACCGCCGTGCAGGTGTTGTTGCTGACCGTGCTGGGGGCACTGCCGTCGATGTTGATGCCGGAAACCGTGACTCCGGCCGCCTGGTTGCCCGCGACATCCGTTGCCGGGTCGCCGGTCACCTTCTGGTCAGCACCGTTGCCGGTGATCAGCTTGCTTGTCGGGCATTTTGCGATGCCAGAGAGGGCGTCGGTGCAGGTGTAGTCGACAGTAACGTCGCCTGAGTACCAGCCGGCGGCGTTCGCCGACGTGGTGGGGGAGCCGTCGATGTGCGGCGCGGTCCGGTCGATCTTCACACCCGTCACCGATGCGGGGTCGCTGAGATTGCCGGCCTTGTCGGCGATGGTTACCGGACCGGCGCCCAGATCGGCGCCCTCTCCGGTGACGTAGGAGTCGCCCGGCTGGGTGGTCGGGTCGATGCCAGAGAGCGCATCATCTCCGATCCATTTGACCAGCACGTCATCCGTGTGCCAGCCCGCCGCGTTACCGTCGGCCGGAACGCCCATCAGGGTGGGCTTGACCGTGTCGATGTTGACGGGGCCGAAGGTCGTGGTGCGCGTGTTTCCGGCCACATCGACCGCATCGCCGACTACCGTTTGGCCGGCACCGTCGTTGGTCAGTGTGGTGTCTCCCGCACAACCGGCGACTCCGGTCTGCAGTCCTGAGGCGAGGTCGTTGCAGCTGAAGGTTACGTCGACGTCGGTGTTGTTCCAGCCCGCGGCGTTGGCCTTGGGGCTGGCGGCGCCGACGATCGTCGGGGCATCTGTGTCGACGTTGACGTTGACGGTGTTCGTTGTCGCGTGTTCCTCGGTGTTGTCGGCGAGGTCGACACTCCAATAGGTGATGGTGTGGGTGCCGGTGGAGAGATTCGCGGTGAACGGTGCACCATAGGTTTGCGTCTCACCGCCGTCGATCGTGTAATGCGTGGCGGAGATTCCGGAGCCGGTGTCGCTCGCCTCGAATGCCACCGGGATGCCACTGGTCACGAACCAACCGCTGGCCGGCGAGATCGGGTTCACCACCGTCGTCGTCGGTGCGATGGTGTCGACCTTCAGCGTGAGCGGTGCGCCGGCCTTCTCAACGTTGCCGGCACCGTCGGTGCTCCAGAACAGGACGGTGTGCTCACCCGTGCTGTCGAGGCTGAAAGCTTCGGTGTAGGCCTGTACCGCACCGCCGTCGACGGTGTAGCTGGTGGCCACCACATCCGATAGATTGTCGCTGCCGGTGAGGGTGACCAGCACGGCGTCGCCATACCAGCCGCTGGCCAGGGGGTCAGGAACATCGGCCACGGTGGCGGGCGCCGAGCGGTCGATCTTGATGCCGGTGACTGTCTTGGTGGTGACGTTTCCGGCCACGTCGGAGCAGCTCGCAGTCGATGACAAGTTGATGCCTTCGCCGGTGACGCTGGTGTTATTCGGCTGGCCGGCCGGACCGGACAGGGCGTCCGTGCACGTCCAGGTCACCGTCACGTCGTCGGTGTTCCAGGCACCAGCGGAGTACTCGGCGGTGAGCACCGGCGGCGTCTTGTCGATGTTGATGCCCGTCACTCCGGCGCTGTTGCTGTTGCCGGCCGCGTCGGTCACCGTCGCGAATGCGGACTGTTCGGAACCTTCGCTGAGAACGACGTTCGCCGGTGTTCCGGCGACGCCGGACAGCTCGTCGTTGGCGGTGTAGCTCATTGTGACGTCGTCGCGGTACCAACCGGAGTCGTTCTGCACGCCCGACGCGACGGCGCTGATTGTGGGCACCGTCTTGTCGACGCGGACGCTGGCGGAATCCGTTGCGCTGTTGCCGGCGCCGTCAGTTGCCGTTCCGACCACGGCGGAGGTGCCCTCAGTGGTGATGGTCGACGGCGCGGTGCAGCCAGCGACGCCGGATCCGCCCTGGTCGGCGCAGCTGAAGGTCACCGTCACGTTGGCATTGGTCCAGGTGCCATCGGCGTAGCTCAGCGGCGTGAAGACGTGGCCGATGGTGGGAGCGGTCCTGTCGATGCGGACCTGGGCGGTCCGCACGGCTTCGGTATTTCCGGCTGCATCGATGCTGCGGAAGGTCACCGTGTGATCGCCTTCGGAGGAGAGCGTGAAGCCGGTTCCCGTCTGGGTCGGGCCACCGTCAATCGTGTATTCGGTGCGGGCGACGCCGGACAGATTGTCGGCGGCCGAGAGGGACACAGTCACGGCGTTGTTGGTCCAGGTGTTGGAGCTGCCGCTGATGCCGGTCGTGGGCGCGGTACGGTCGATCTTCACGGCAGGGCTGGTCGCGGTGGTCGACAGCCCGGCACCGTTCAGAACGGACGTTGAGCTGGTCAGGCCGGTTCCCTCACCGGAGATAGTGGTGTCTACCGGTGCGGTCGGGATTCCAGACTCGGGGTCTGCGGCGGTCCAGCGAACCGTGACGTCGTTCGCGTACCAGCCGGAGGCGTTCGCAGGGGTGGTGGGGGTGCCGCTGAGTGTGGGGGCGCTGGTATCGCCGGCGGCTACAGAGACCGTTTTCGTGCTGCTGTTACCGGCAGCGTCGGTGGCGGTTCCAATGACGGTGCTGCCCGGCTGCACGGTGACTGCGTTGGAGGTGCTGCCCTGGGCCAGGCAGATGGCGATCCCGGAGGTCGGGTCGCTGCAGGTGAAGGTCACCGTTGTAGTGCCGGCGAGGTTCGTGACCTGGGTCGCGGTAATGGTGGGGGAGCCCTTGTCGATCCGCACGGTGACGGATGCAGATGCAAGGTTGTTCAGCCTGTCTCGCGCCGTCGACGTGCTGTTGGTGGTTCCGGTGGCGTTCACGGTGGATGACGCGGGCGTCGGGCCGGTTCCCACGCCGGAACCTGCGTCGGTGGCGGTCCAGGCGACCACAGTGTCGGTCTTGTTCCACCCGGCGGCGTTAGCGGCAGGGGTGAGGGTCGACTGCAGGACGGGACCGGTGTTGTCCACGGTGTAGGAAGCCTGCGCCGAACTTGACGACCCGGTGCATTTCCCCTGCGAATTTTCACTCGGGGAGGCCGTCGCGGTCACGGCGCGGGCCCCGTCGCCCGTGCTCGCCGTAGTGGTGAATGTCCACGTCGTCTTGCCGATCGTGGACATCTGGTGAGCGGTGAAGGCCCCGGTGACGTCGACGCACTTCGTATCGTTGGACGTGCTCACGGTGAGGGTCACGCCAGCCCCGCTCGTGGCGAACAGCGCGCCACCGACTGTCACGGTGCCTGCGCCGCCCGAGAAGGTGGCGCCGTTTGCGGACGAGGCGAACGCGGCCGGTGCGGTCAGCCCGCCCAGCACCACGGCCAAAACAGTGACCAGGCTCACCCACAGACGACGCCAACCCGGGCTCGGATGCGGCCGTGAGGGCGCAGAGGAAACCAGGTGGCGGGCGGCGGGAGCGGGCAAGAAGTTCATCTTCGGTCCTTTGTCAGGGCATTGGCGCACGGGTGGCGGGTCCTCACGCTGACCGTAAGCGCACTCACGCGCCCGGCACAGAGGGTCGGCGTTCAAATGCCTAAACGGAGGCCGAGGTTAGAATCCACATAGCCTTGGTTGAACCCCTCTGACCACCACGTGCGGCGTCAGTTGAGGCTGCTGGGTGATCGCCCACGCGTAGACGGCGCGTTCTTCCCAAGCCGCAGCCGCTCGAGGCTCTGCTCACCGAACAGGCCTATACCTTCTGGTCGCGCCGTACAAAGATGCCTGGCGTGCGCAGTGACGGATGGCCGGGGCACAGACTCGGCGCGAATCACCGCGTTGGAAGGAGAAGAAGATGCCGAAGGTATCGAAGGACACTGCTTCGTCTCACACCGGGTTCCCAGGCTATGTAGACGCCTACGAGCAGGAGATCGGTGGCTGGACCGTCACCATTGAAAGCAACCTCATCGACATGGATCAGGCGATCTTCTTCAAAGGTGCGCTCAATGATCAGTGCCAGGCGAACCACTTCGGATACGTGCTCAAGGGCAAATTCGGTGTGCGGACAGGCGAAGGGGTCGAGGAATTCTTCGAGGCCGGGGACGCGTTCATAATCGAGCCCGGGCACACGCCGATCGTGTTCGCTGGCTGCGAGTATGTGGCCTTCACTCCCACCCAGGACGCAAAGGAGCAAGCCGCGGTGATCATGCCGAACGTCATGAAGTTTGCGCAGGAACAAGGAATCGCACTGCCGGCGCAGGGACCGTCTTCCTAGTCCGAAATGCCGAGCCGAGTGCACAACGAACCCCCCGCTGAGCAGGGGGTTCGTTGTTTGCCCAAGGGCAGGCAGGATCCTCGCTGTGACGACCGACTAGTCGTTCAGATGCTGAATCGCGTAGTCGGCTTCCTCTGGGGTGAACTGCTCCCCGTACTCGCTGGTGAGCTGTTCACGAATCGACTCGGGTGACATGGCCATACTTTCTTGGTAGGACTTAGCCTTGGCGAGGGCGTTGGCGTTCCAGTCAGACTGAACGTTGTCCATCGCGTACTGAGCGGCCTCCGGCGAGAATCTTTCGCCGTACTCCGATGTGAGCTGACCAAAGAGTCCCACTTTGCTCATGTGCATGGTCTTCGAGTAGCTCGCGGCCTTGACGAGCGCGGACGCGAACTCGGCAGGCACGGCTGGGGCCGGAGGCTCGGGAGCCCGCGTTTCCTCAACTGGTGCCACAGTCTCGACCGGCGTCGGTTCCGCCGCCTCAACCGAGTCGGCGGTCGCGACCGGCGCCACCGCTGCAGGCGTTGCATCCTGCGGGTTCGTGGCTGCGTTCACGCCCGAGATGAGCATCGAGAGGGCGATCACCGCGCCGGAGACGATCCAGGCGATCTTCTTGTTCTGGTCGTAGCCGGCCAGCATCCGTCCCTGCTTGTCGCGCTGGGATCCGGTGAGAACCAGGATCAGGTCGACGAGCACCCACACACCCAGACCGCCGAAGGTGAACAGCTTGAGCAGGCCGGTGCCGATCTTGCCCAGGTAAAAGCGGTCGACGGCGAAGAGGCCGAGGAGCAGGGCGAACAGCCAGGTGATCACGAACGACTTGTTCGAGACGGACGCAGGGCCCGGGGTGAGCGGCACGTTCTGCGGCAGGCCCGGGGGAGTGAACGGGATGGCCTGCTCCTGCTGTGATGCCGGAACCCCGGCGATCGGGGAACGATTGGTGGTGTCAGTCATTGTGGTGGTCTCCAGTTCGGATGGTCGTTCGTGAGTACAAGAGAAGAGGTAGAGAGGTCGTTATTTCGTGACGTCGATCACGATGTCGAGGCCGTTGTCGGGGTGGTAGCCCCACGACGCGGAGTAGCCGTCCCAGGTGCCGGTCTGGCGACCGTCCAGTGCCCGGGTGGTGTCGATCCGGCTGATCACGCTGTCCGGGGTGCCGAGCTCGTTGAGGATGCAGGCCATATCCGCGTAATCGGCGCCCACCGACTCCTCGCCCTCGCCATCCATCGTGATGCTGCGGCCCTCGTCGCCGACGGTGATCCACAGGCCACCTTCGACGTCACAGGCCGCGGCCGCGTCGGCCATGGGGTTCGCAGCCACGAGAGAGCCGATACTGCCGGCGACGGATGCGACGAGCAGCGATGCGATCACGCCGACGACCGCCCCGAGGCCCAGAGCCGCCCCGCCGATTCGGAGCTCCCGGGTCGAGAATGCCCGAGCGGATGCCGGTGCGGGGGTCGATGCCCCAGCGGAAGCGGCCACCGGGTCTGGTGCCGGCCCGGCCTCCGCGACTGTCGCGTGAACCCCCGAAACGCCGTGGTCGTCTGTGGTCATGTCAATGAACTCCTTTGTCGCTGAAACTTGTCGCTGAAACTGCGGGCTGTGTGTGTCGAGTAGCTGGAGCAGGCGGCACCGGTTGTTCCCCCCGGAGCCGGCACCGCCTGCCGGTGCCTGAAACTTCGGGTGAATCAGGCACAACGTCACGCTAGGGCCCAGCAGATGGCCAAGAACCTAAACAATTTGATAACAGGGGTTATCAGCATCGCGACCTGAAAACATCCCACGTGCCCTAGCCTGAACTCACACGACGATGAGGGTGGAGCGCAGATGACCGAGCAAGGCCCGGCCCTCCTGCTGACGATGTCCGACGTCGCCGCCCTGGCCCGTGTGCAGCGCCCGGTTGTCTCGGTCTGGCGCTCCCGTGCCGCCGACAGTGACTCCCCGTTCCCGGCGCCCGTCACTCGGCTGCGCGGGCGGGAGCTGTTCGACGCCCGCCAGGTGGGCCAATGGCTGGCCGAGACGCACCGCGGCAACAACCCCGAGGCGTCAGCGGATGCCGCAGCCCACGCCGTTCTCAACGACGAGACCCGTGCAGCGGAGCAGTCCTTTAGCGCGGTGACGGCCCTGCTCGCGCTGCGCAGCGTCACCGGCGGCCCGCTCGGCGCCCTCTCCGCCCGGGACCTACTCGACGCCGCCGACGAGCACGATCCCGACGACGCCCTGTTCTACCGTGAGGTGGAAGGCCTCGGCGACGGCCTGGTGTCGCTGGCGGGCTACGTGGACGACCTCGTCGAGGCGTCCTACGGCGAGGCCGCGGCCTTCGAACGCCTCATGGCCGACCGTTTCAAGCGTGACCTGCGTGACCTCAGCGACACAGCGCTCAGCGACCCGGCTCTCGACCTGATAGCCGAGACGGCGGCCGCGCTCGCCGCAACCCAGCCCGGCGATCCGGTCTTCGTCGATGCGATGGGCAGCGCGAGCGACACCATCCTGGCCATCGCCCGCGCCGAAAGCACCTCCGGTGACGTGACGGTGATCACGGCCAATGCCGACAACGAAGCCGCCCGGCTCCTGCGCCGGCGCCTCCTCGTGCACCGCATAACCCGCGCGGGCCTCGAGGTGCACGAATCGGGGGCGTTCACCGTGACGGGCACTGCGGTGCACCTCGCGCAGTTCCCCTCCGCAAATCACCCGGCGATGAGCGCGACCGCAATCCTGACGGCGATCGACCAGATCGTGCTGCAGATGGACAACGACCAGCTGGGCGTGATCCTGGCGCCCGCGTCGGTGCTCACGGATGCCGGCCTCCCGCGCGACACCGACGGCCTGCGCTCCACGATCCTGCGTTCCGGTCGGGTGCGAGCCATCGTGCGCCTGCCGGCCGGCGTCATCCGTCACAAGCCTCAGCAGTCCCAGGCCCTCTGGGTGCTCGGCGCCGCCCACGCGCACGTGCAACTCGCCGAACGCTGGACCATGGTCGCCGACCTCACCGCGACGGCCCTCGAACCGACGGTGATCGCCGACCTGGTCAGCGACCTTATCGCCACCCTGGGCGACCGCGGCACCGTGCGCGCCCACGCCTTCCGCTTCGCCCGCTTCGTTCTCACCCGCACCCTGCTCGCCAGCCGAGACTCCCTTGTGGCCGGCGCACGCCGCGCCGCACCTGGGCGCACGACCCAGGGCGCCGCGCTCGCCGTGCGGGTAGACGACCTCCTCACCATGCTGAACACCGAAACGGATGCCGCCTCCGGCCTGGCCGGGCTCGTCGCCGAGCCGACCGTCCCAACCGACCAGCGAGACTCAACCCTTCCCGCTCAGGCCGGCTCGGCCGGGACTCAGACCGTGGAACAGCTCCTGGCCGCCAAGCACCTGCGGTACGTCCAGGGCAACCGCCTCGACCCCGAGGACATCGCCCGGGGCGAGACGGATGCCGCCGGCATCCGTCTCATCGGCCCCGCCGAGGTGCTCGGCGAGAACCCGCTCGGCCGCCGACGCATCGACCGCCTCCGCTTCGCCGCCGACTACCCCGCTGGCCGCGTGACGGAACCCGGAGACTTGGTCTTCACCACGGCCCCGCACCCCGCCGCCATCGTCGACCGGGAGGGCACCTCGGTGGTGCTCTTCCCCGCCCGAATCTTGCGCATCAATCCCGAGGACCCGAACGGCCTACTCGGCGAGGTCGTCGCCGCGGATATCGCGGCGCTTCCGCCCGGGCACCGGCGCTGGCAGCGCTGGCCGCTGCGCCAGGTGCATCACCGGCAGAGTCGTGCGCTCGCCGACGCCCTCGCCTCGGTACGGTTGGAGCAGGAGCGCGCGCACGAGCGCCTCGCCCACCTCGACGAGCTCGCCGCCCTGCTCATGGCCGGCGTCACCGCCGGCAGCCTCACGGTCTCCCAGACCGCAGGCCCACAAATTTCCCACGCATTCGCTCCATTGGAAGGAACCAACTAGTGGCACCCAAGATCAAAGTCGCGGCCCTGCCGTCGACCATGAAAGAGCTGAAAGACACCCTCTGGAAGGCCGCCGACAAGCTGCGCGGCTCGATGGATGCCTCGCAGTACAAAGACGTCATCCTCGGCCTGGTCTTCCTCAAGTACGTGTCCGACGCCTTCGACGAGCGCCGTGAGCAGATCCGCACCGAGCTGGAGGCCGACGGCCTCAACGAGGACCAGATCGCCCAGCTGATCGACGACGTCGACGAGTACACCGGCCGCGGCGTGTTCTGGGTGGGCGCCCGCGCCCGCTGGACCTACCTCGCCGAGAACGCGAAGGGTCTGCCGGCCGCGCCGGGGGAGGCTCCGAAGTCGATCGGCCTGCTCATCGACGAGGCGATGGACCTGCTCTCCGCCGACAACGCCGCCCTCGCCGGTTCGCTGCCGCGCATCTACAACCGCGACGGCGTCGACCAGCGCCGCCTCGGCGAGCTGCTCGACCTGCTCAACTCGGCCCGCTTCACCGGTCACGGCGCCACGAAGGCCCGCGACATCCTCGGCGAGGTCTACGAGTACTTCCTGGAGAAGTTCGCGGCCGCAGAGGGCAAACGCGGCGGCGAGTTCTACACGCCCGCCGGCGTGGTGCGGGTGCTGGTCGAGGTGCTCGAACCCACCCACGGCCGCGTCTACGACCCCTGCTGCGGGTCGGGCGGCATGTTCGTGCAGACCGAGAAGTTCCTCGAGTCGCACCACAAGGAGGGCTCGAACATTTCGGTCTACGGGCAGGAGATGAACGAGCGCACTTGGCGGATGGCCAAGATGAACCTCGCCATCCACGGACTGAACGGCAACCTCGCCAGCCGCTGGGGCGACACCTTCGCCCGCGACCAGCACCCCGAGCTGCAGGCCGACTACGTGCTCGCCAACCCGCCCTTCAACATCAAGGACTGGGCCCGCAGCGAAAACGACCCCCGCTGGAAGTACGGTGTGCCCCCGGCCGGCAACGCCAACTATGCCTGGATCCAGCACATCATCTCGAAGCTGGCACCCGGCGGCAGTGCCGGGGTGGTTATGGCCAACGGTTCAATGTCGTCGAATTCGAGTGGCGAGGGCGAAATCCGCGCCCAGCTCATAGAGGCGGACCTTGTCTCCTGCATGATCGCGCTGCCCACCCAATTGTTCCGTAGCACGGCCATCCCGGTGTGCACCTGGTTCTTCGCCAAGGACAAGACTGCCGGCGAGCACGGCAGCATCGACCGCACCGGCCAGGTGCTCTTCATCGACGCCCGCAACCTCGGCCATATGGTCGACCGCGCCGAGCGCGCCCTCTCTGACGAGGACATCGCGAAGATCGCTGGCACCTATCACGCGTGGCGTGGCACCCCACCGGTGGGCGAGCCTGTCGAAGCCACGGTGGCTGCACGCGCCTACGCAGACGAGCCCGGTTTCGCCTACTCCGCGTCGCTGGGCGAGATCAAGGCCGAGGACTACGCGCTCACCCCGGGCCGGTACGTCGGTTCTGCCGACGTCAAGGGGGACAGTGAGCCGATCGAGGAGAAGATTGCCCGGCTCAGCGAGGAGTTGTTCTGCCAGTTCGAAAAATCGGAGCAGCTGGCGGCGGTTGTGCGCAAACAGCTCAGGAGAGTGGAATGACGCAGACGCGAAGCTCGTGGTCGGCCAGGACTGTTGCAGAGTTGTGCAAGCTCGTCACGAGCGGTGGTACCCCCAGCAGGTCGAATCCTGACTTCTATTCGCAGGGAACTATCCCCTGGGTGAAGACCGGTGATCTGCATGACGGGTATGTCATTGAATACGACGAATACGTAACTGAATCCGCAATTCAAAATTCCTCAGCCAAGGTACTGCCCGAGGGAACCGTTCTGATGGCGATGTACGGCGCCACGGTTGGCATGCTTGGCATGCTTGCCGAGCCAGCCGCCTGCAACCAGGCAGCATGCGCGATGGTCGCGAATCCGGACCTGTGTGATCCTCGCTGGCTCTTCTACGCATTGCGCAATGACCGAAGTCGAATCGTTTCCCGAGCCAACGGCGCAGCGCAACAGAATCTCAGCGGAACTACGATTAAGCGGCTTGCCTTTCTGACCCCGGATCTGGCGCAGCAGAGTGCAATTGCGGACGTGCTGGGGGCGCTAGACGACAAGATTGCTATCAATTCTCGCATCGCGGATTCGGCCCACGCGCTAGCCAAAGCGGAATACGCGAGCCTCATGAACTCCACAGGAGACACAACGACTCTCGGGGAATTGCTCACCCTGGAGTACGGAAAGCCACTGCCAGCAACGAGCCGGGTTCCAGGCCCAGTAGATGTGTTTGGCAGCGGTGGGATCGTTGGCTCGCACAATGAGGCGTTCGCAGCAGGACCGGGCGTCGTCGTCGGACGTAAGGGCACGGCCGGGGCTGTCCACTGGGCTGCCAGACACTTCTACCCAATCGACACAACTTTCTATGTCGTTCCCAAGAATGCCCAAGTGAACAGCCTGATCTTCTGCTATTTTCTTCTTGGCTCCTTGGGCTTAAGGGAGCAGAACTCGGACTCTGCTGTTCCGGGCCTAAATCGCAATGGTGCGCATGCCATGGAGGTTCGGCTTCCGGATGCGGAACTGATTCGACGGTTCACCCTGGCTGCCATGCCGCTGACTGATCTCGCAGCGCAGGCCGAACGAGAATCGGTGAGTCTCGCCGCCATCCGCGACGCGCTCCTCCCGCAGCTCATGTCTGGCAAGCTTCGGGTGGGGGATGCAGAGAAAGTACTTGAGGGGGTGCTCTGATGGCGGGATTTTCGGAAGCGGAGTGGGAGCAGGTGGCGCTCGACCTGCTCAGCGAACCGCTCGGCTGGCAGCCGATGGCGGGGGAGCAGATCGCGCCGGGTAGCGGGGAGCGGGACAGCTGGGATGAGCTGCTCATCCGTCCGCGGCTGCTCGACGCGCTGCGGCGGCTGAACCCGACGGTTCCGGGGGAGTACCTGGTGCAGGCGCTCGCCGAGATCGCCTCGCCGAAGTCGCAGGACGCGATCACCGAGAACCAGCGCATCCACGACTACCTGATCGACGGGTTTCGCCTCAGCTACATCGGCGACGACGGCACCGAGGTGAATCCGAGCATCCGTCTGGTTAGTGCCGAACCGTCGGAGAACGACTGGCTCGCGGTGAACCAGGTCACGCTCATCCGCGGCGACTACAAGCGGCGCTTCGACCTCGTGCTGTACTGCAACGGCATGCCGGTGAGCGTCATCGAGTTGAAGAAGGCCGGCAGCGAGACGGCGGATGTCGCCGCCGCGCACGCCCAGCTGCAGACGTACCTGCGCGAGTTCCCGATGGCGTTCCGGTTCTGCGTGTTCACGCTCGCCAGCGACGGGATCCTCGCCAAGTACGGCACCCCATTCACCCCGCTCAACCACTTCTCGCCGTGGAACGTCGACGACGACGGCACCCCGGTCAAGCCCGGCGACACGAACGACTGGAACGCGACCACCGGGATGGAGATCGCGCTGCTCGGCCTCTACAACCAGGAGCGGTTCCTGCAGCTGATGCGCTCCTTCACCGCCTTTGACGAGGGGGCCGACGGCCTCGCCAAGCGCATCGCCAAACCGCACCAGTACTTCGCCGTAACCAAGGCCGTCGGCAGCACGGCGCAGGCGGTGGAGAGTAACGGCAAGGCCGGCGTGGTCTGGCACACCCAGGGCTCGGGCAAGTCGATGGAGATGGAGCTCTACACCAACCTGGTGTCACGGCATCCGAAGCTGAAGAACCCCACGGTCGTGGTGATCACCGACCGCAACGAGCTCGACGGGCAGCTCTACGAGACGTTCGCGGCGAGCCTGCTGCTGCCGGATAAGCCCCGGCAGATCAAGCGGCGCAGCGAGCTGCGCGACGAACTCAGCAACCGCGCCACGGGCGGCATCTACTTCACCACGCTGCAGAAGTTCGGGCGCAGCGAGGCCGAGAAGCAGGCCGGTGCGGAGCATCCGCTGCTCTCCGATCGGCGCAACATCATCGTGGTCGTCGATGAAGCGCACCGCAGCCACTACGACGACCTCGACGGCTATGCCCGCCACCTGCGCGACGCCCTGCCGCACGCCACCCTGATCGCGTTCACCGGCACGCCCATCTCGTTCGATGACCGCAATACCCGCGACGTGTTCGGCGAGTACATCGACATCTACGACCTGTCCCGCGCGGTCGACGACGGTGCCACGGTGCCGGTCTACTTCGAGCCGCGCCTGATCAAGGTGAACCTGGCGACGGATGTCACGGAAGACACCCTGGACGAGGCCGCGGACGAAGCCACCGTGGGACTCGACGACACCGAGCGGGCGCGGATCGAGGCATCCGTCGCCGTGGTCAACGCCGTCTACGGCGCACCCGACCGCATCGCCGCCCTCGCCGAGGACATCGTGGCGCACTGGGAGAACCGGAGCGGCCAGATGACGAAGTTCATCGAGTCACCCGGCAAGGCCATGATCGTTGGCGGCACGCGCGAGATCTGCGCGAACCTGTATTCGGCGATCGTGGCGCTGCGCCCGAAATGGCACTCGGGCGACCTCGACAAGGGCGTCATCAAGGTCGTCTACTCGGGCACCGCGTCGGACAAGCCGCCGGTGATCGACCACGTGCGCCGCGACTCGGCCAACGCCGTGATCAAGGCGCGGCTCAAGGATGTCGACGACGAGCTGCAGCTGGTGATCGTGAAAGACATGATGCTCACCGGTTACGACTCGCCGCCGTTGCACACGCTCTACCTCGACCGGCCGCTGAAGGGTGCGCTGCTGATGCAGACGCTCGCGCGGGTGAACCGCACGTTCCGCGGCAAGGAGGACGGCCTGCTCGTGGCCTATGCGCCGCTCGCCGACAACCTGGCCAAGGCGCTCGGCGAATACACGAAGACCGACCAGGTCCTGAAGCCCATCGGGCGCGACGTCGACGACGCCATCGTGCTGACCCTGTCGCTCGTCGACACGCTGCGCGAGATGCTCGCCGGGTACGACTGGAAGGCGGAGCTCGCCAAGGGCGGGCCGAAGCGCTACCTGAACGCGGTGACCGGTTCGGTCAACTACCTGCGGGACCCGGCGACGCCGGGCAACCAGGTGGCCGAGGGCGAAGAGACCCTGGCGGCCGCGTATCGCCGCTACTCGGGGCAGCTATCCCGGGCGTGGGCGCTGTGCTCGGGTGCCGGGTCGCAGGAGCTCGAGGAGCGCCGGCCAGAGATCCAGCTTTACGAAGAGGCTCGGGTGTGGATGGCCAAGTTCGACGCCTCCGACCGTCAGGCCCGGGGCGAGCCGGTGCCGGAAGACGTGCAACGCCTGCTCGGCGAACTGATCGCATCCGCGACATCAGCGGGCGGGGTGCTCGACATCTACGAGGCGGCCGGGATGCCGAAGCCTTCGCTCGACGATCTCAGCCCGGGGTTCATGGCCAAGACGCAGCAGGCGCGCAACCCGCAGCTCGCGATCGAGGCGCTGCGCAAGCTGCTCACGGATGAGGCGGTGCGCACGACGCGCAACAACCTCGTGCGCCAGCGCGCCTTCTCGGACCGGATCACCGAGCTGATGAACAAGTACACGAACCAGCAGCTCACCTCGGCCGAGGTGATCGCCGAACTCGTGGCCCTGGCCCGGGAAGTCGCTGCGGAGGCCAACCGCGGGGCGGGTTTCGCACCGCCGCTGAACCACGACGAGCTCGCGTTCTACGATGCGGTGGCCCAGAACGAGTCGGCCGTCCAGGTGCAGGGCGAGGGCGTGCTGGCCGAGATCGCCCGGGAGCTGGTGGCCGTGATGCGCCGCGATGTGCGCACCGACTGGACCGTGCGCGACGACGTGCGTGCCAAACTGCGCTCCTCGATCAAACGGCTGCTCGTGAAGTACGGCTATCCGCCGGACAAGCAGCTGGTGGCGATTAAGCTCGTCATGGAGCAGATGGAGTCGATGGCACCGCGGTACAGCGAAGAGCGGGCGGCATAGTTTGACTGCGCCCGGGCCGCGGCCAGAAACTTGGCGCGTTCGACGGCGCGGCCGGCAGCAAGGCCGTGGTGAACGTCTGCGGGCGTGAGTTCAAGCCGATGCCGGTGTGGTGGTGGGTATGGTTGCAGCCCTCAACGAAACGGCTCAGGAACAGGCATGCTTCACCGAGAGAGCCGAAGCGTTCTGGGCACTTCAGCTAACCGGAGTAATTGGAGTGTGGTCTACAGCCGCGCCAGCACGCATTACCCGAGATTCGTGGGTGAAACCCGTGTCCACTCTCCGGGATCAAGGCCAGCACCGTAATCTCGCTGCGGGCATCCGGTTGTAATATTCGGGTCCCTATGCGATCAAGGAGTGCAGATCGACCCCGAAGGGGACCACGAGAGGCCAGAGCACAATCACCGCCAGACCTTCAAGAATGTTAGCGGGAACGTTCCATGCCACGAGATAGCCGTGGGTGGCGGCGACCACGACTCCGATGACCAGATATACGATCCCAATCAGACCTATACCTCGCCTGCCTGTTCCGCGTGTGCTCATTTTGCGCCTGCCATTTCCGAGTATCGTCGCTCATCTGCCATTTCGGGGCGTGATTCACACAATAGTAGCGGTGGGTCATTCGGGGAGGCCGGGGCTCCTTCCGGTTTGTTGTTCCGGGGGTGGTACGAGCGCAGTGCGGGGTTCGGACAAAACAGGTGTCGCTGCTCCGCAACCCCGCAGGTCTCGGGCCGGAATTACGGGTGGATGAGGCGGGAGCCGGTGTCTAGTTCATTGTTGAAGCCCGACCGCAAGAGTAGGGTAATTGGGACGGGGTTCGTCCAGAACGCTGAGGATCCGATCGGCCGGCGCCGCCTCGCTGTCTTTGATTGCTGAGAGGTGGAAACAATGAGTGAGGCTGACAAGATCAAGAACGCGGCTGACAAGGCCTCGGGAAAGCTCAAGGAGAGCGCAGGCAAGATCGCTGGGGACGAGTCGCTCGAGACTGAGGGCAAGACCGACCAGGCCAAGGCGAGTCTGAAGCAGGCCGGCGAACATGTGAAAGACGTGTTCAAGAAATAGCGAACGAGGACGGTCGCCCGAAGTTTTCGAAAACATTGGAAAGGAACACCATGAACATTCTGCTGATCGTCGTGGCCATCATCGCGGTCGTCCTCTTGCTGACGGGCGGTTTCGTGCAGTCGCTGAACTTCCTCTTGTGGGTGGGCGTGGTCCTGCTGGTGATTGCTGTGATTGCATTCTTGGTGCGCTCGATGTCGGGTCGCCGAGGCGTGTAACGGACGCGTGAACCCAGCCGAAGCCACGATGCAAGGCTGGTTCTGGTTCCTGCCGTTGCTGCTTGGGCAGGCCGGCGCCGGGGTCAACCATGCGGTCCCACTGGTCGCCCGTCGCGTTATTTGACGGTGGCGGAGTCATCGTCGTTGACGATGCTCGCGAATGAAAGACCCCCGCCGGAGAATTCCGGTGGGGCTTTCGTCTGGATAATGACGTGGTCGTCGTCAGTGGTGACGCGGATTCATTCGCTGTTTTCGGTGAGGGCTGGCGAGTCCGCCCCGACGTGAGTTCGTCACGAAGGGGCGGTGGCGGGTGAGAGACTGGCCAGACACAGTCGGCCCAGCGGGCGCACCCGCACTAGCTGTTCTTACCAAGGAGTTCAACGATGAACATGCCCGTCGAAGCATCCGTATCACTGCCTGTCGCCGGCCTCGCGCCACGCGAACAGCGAGCAGATCTCGATGTCGCCGCTTCATTCGCCGCGTTCGTCGAGAATGAAGCCCTGCAGGGCACCGGCATCGCCGTGGACGCTTTCTGGCAGGGGTTGAGCACGCTGATCAGCGACCTCACGCCCAGGAACATTGAACTGCTCGGCATCAGGGATGACCTGCAGGCCCGGATCGACGCCTTTCACCAGGCTCACCCCGGCCAGCCGGACCCGGCCGAGTACCGCGCCTTCCTGACCGAGATCGGGTACCTCGCGCCCGAACCCGGAGACTTCACCATCACCACCTCGAACGTCGATGCGGAGATCGCGTCGCAGGCCGGGCCGCAGCTTGTCGTTCCGCTGCTCAACGCGCGGTTCGCCGTCAACGCGGCCAACGCCCGCTGGGGTTCGCTCTACGACGCGCTCTACGGCACGGATGCGATCGAGGATGACGGCGGCGCGACCCGGGGAGACTCCTACAACGCTGTCCGGGGCGCACGGGTCATCGCCCGCGGGCGGGCTCTCCTCGACCAGGCCGTCCCGCTCGAGAACGGTTCGCACGCGGATGCCGTCGCGTACCGGGTCGAGAACGGCGAGCTGGTCGTCGCTCTGGGGGACGGGTCATCCGTCGGACTGGCCGACCCCTCGGCGCTGGTCGGCTACCGGGGCGAGCAGTCGGAGCCGTCGTCTCTGCTCTTCGTTCATCACGGACTGCACCTCGACGTGATCATCGACCGGGCCGCACCCATCGGGGCCACGGATGCTGCGGGCATCCAGGACATCGTGCTCGAGTCCGCGGTAACAACGATCATGGACCTCGAAGACTCGGTGGCCGCAGTCGACGCCGACGACAAGGTGCTCGGCTACCGCAACTGGCGCGAGCTCATGGGCGGAACGCTGAGTGAGACCGTCCGGAAGGCTGCCGGCGCCTTCACCCGAACCATGAACGGCGACCGCGTCTACACGGCTCCTGGTGGCGGCGAGTTGACGCTGCCCGGCCGCAGCCTGCTGCTGGTGCGCAACGTCGGGCACCTGATGCAGACCGACACCGTGCGTGACGCCTCCGGCGTCGAGGTCTTCGAAGGCATTCTCGACGCGGTGGTGACCGTTCTCGGCTCGTTCCCCGATCTCGTCGGCGAGACCCGCGGCGGCAACTCACGCACCGGCTCGGTGTACATCGTCAAGCCGAAGATGCACGGCCCCGACGAGGTGGCGTTCACCGTCGACCTGTTCGCGCGCGTGGAGCAGCTCCTTGGCCTGCCCCCGCTCACCGTGAAGGTGGGGATCATGGACGAAGAACGGCGAACGACGCTGAATCTGCGGTCCTGCATCGCCGTGGCCGCTGAGCGCATCGTCTTCATCAACACGGGATTCCTCGATCGCACCGGCGATGAGATCCACACCTCCATGCACGCCGGGCCGATGGCCACCAAGAGCGAGATCCGTTCCATGCCCTTCATGGCCGCCTACGAGAACGCGAACGTCGACGCCGGTCTCGCGGCCGGTTTCCCCGGCCGGGCTCAGATCGGCAAGGGCATGTGGGCCATGCCCGATCTCATGCACGACATGCTCGAGAAGAAGATCGCGCACCCCCTGTCCGGCGCCACCACCGCCTGGGTCCCGTCTCCCACGGCGGCGACACTGCACGCGACCCACTATCACGAGGTCGACGTGGCCGTCCGTCAGCGCGAACTGGCCGGGCGCACTCGTCAGGCGCTCGACCCGATTCTGGTCCTCCCGCTCGCCGAACGAGAGCTCAGCGACGAAGAGCGCCAGACCGAGCTCGACGACAACGTACAGTCGATCCTCGGCTATGTCGTTCGATGGGTCGATCAGGGGGTCGGCTGTTCCAAGGTTCCCGACATTCACGGCGTCGGGCTCATGGAGGACCGCGCGACCCTGCGCATCTCCAGTCAGCTCCTCGCGAACTGGCTCACCCACGGCGTGATCAGCAAGACGGATGTCGACGCGAGCCTCGGGCAACTGGCTGCGGTCGTCGATGCGCAGAATGCCGGTGACCCGACCTACGAAGCACTGATCGGGTCGACCGGACCCGGGCTCGCATTCATGGCTGCCCGTCGGCTCATCCTTGAGGGCGCATCCTCGCCCAACGGATACACCGAGCCGATCCTGCACCAGGTGCGGAGGGCGAAGAAGCTCCAGTCCCAGTGATTGGAGTCCGCCGGGTTGAAGCGCTGCAGAGCACTGCTTCAATCCGGCGGGCGCCCCTGCGCTGATCGCGCTTCCTGCCGTTGGTCAGCGGTAACCGCCCATTCATCGGTTGTTTGGCTGCACACCCTGGGGTTCTGTAAGTGTCTGTTTTGCGCCTCTGACGAGGCTACATCGGCACAACGGACTCCGGAAAATGGGTATGTAAATGAACAGCAAATCACCGCGGAGCGGGCATTCCCGCCTGCGCCATCTCTGTTCCCTGGCTGCTGGCCATCGAATTCTCGCTGTCACCGCCGGAGGCTGCGCCCTTGCTCTACTCGGCGGGGGCATCGCCACCGCGTCGACGCTCGGGTTCGGCGACCAGCAGGTCGGAAGCCTGTACAGCGGCGCGGAACAGATCTCATCAGATCAGACGCTTCAGCCCATCGGTGACCGACTGATGACGCCGTTCGGCAAGCTCATGGGCTCGGTCGTCAGCCCCGACGGCCGCTTCCTCGCCGGAACCAGCGCCGACCGTTCGGTCGACCTGCAGGTCTTCGACCTCAAGACGTACAAGCCGGTCGCAGCAGCGGGCACCCTTGCTGCCGCGAAGTTCGCGACCGCGGCGACTGACGCCGGGTTCGGGAACATGGCCTACCTCAAGATTTCCGACGGCACCGTCGGTCAGGAGGGACCGATTTTCTCCCCAGACGGGAAGTTCCTCTTCGTGTCAGTCGCCACCGGCATCGTCCGGTATCCGTTCAACGCGGACGGCTCGCTCGGGGCCGGCACCAAGATCAGCATCCCGACCGTCGGTGGCCACAAGGCGCTGACCGCCGGCATGGCCTTCTCTGCCGACGGCTCGACCCTCTACGCTGCCGTCAACGGTCAGAACTCGGCGGTCGCAATCGACCCGGCCACGGGCACGATCAAGCAGACCTTTGCCGTGGGCATCGCTCCGCGCCAGCTGAAGCTCATCGACAGCATGCTCTACGTCACGAACGAGGGCGGTCGCCAGGCCGTCGCGGGTGACACGACAATGGACTCCTACGGCACGCAGGTGCCCGCCGACACCACTCTGGGCACCTCCACGACGGGCACGGTCAGCGTCATCGACACGGCGAACCCGTCGACGCCGGTCTCGTCGATCCCGGTTGAACTGCACCCGACAGCGATGTACCTCGACGGCACCATCCTGTACGTGGCCAACACGAACAGCGACACCATCTCGGTCATCGATACGAAGACCAACACGGTCATGCAGACCATCGCCACCCAGCCGTGGGCCTCCTCGACGACCGGCTACGAGCCGACCGCGATCACCATGCAGGACAACCACCTGCTGGTGTCTCTCGGCCGCGCCAACGCCATCGCGGTGTACACGGTCAACAGGAAGGACCCGCGCGACCCGGCCAGTTCCATCGGCCTGCTACCGACGGACTACTTCCCGGAGAACGTCAGCTCGGTCAACGGCCAGATCGTGGTCACCAACACGCGTGGCATCGACGCGCGCGGCCCGGCGCTGACCTACGACAAGGGGCAGGGCACCACCCCCGCGACCGGTCACGGCAGTCACTCGACGACCGCCTCGCTCACCCGGTTCACCCTGCCGAGTGACCAGGAAATCAAGAAATACACCGCGACGGTATTTGCCCAGAACGGCTGGGATGCCACCTCGCTCAAGCAGGCCCAGGGCGAGAACGAGTCAGTCCAGGCCATCCCGAAACGCATCGGGGATCCGTCGGCCATCAAGCACGTGTTCCTCATCGTCAAGGAGAACCGCAGCTACGACCAGCTCTTCGGCGACATGAAGCAAGGCAACGGCGACCCCTCGCTCACGCAGTTCGGCCAGAAAGTCACCCCGAACCAGCACGCGCTTGCGACCCAGTTCGGCCTGTACGACAACACGTACGACATCGGGACGAACTCGGCTGAGGGCCACAACTGGCTCATGCAGGGCGACAACCCGGCATACAGCGAGACCAGCGCGGGCGAGTACGCCCGCTCGTACGACACGGAGGAGGACGTGCTGGGCCACCAGCGCTCCGGCTTCCTCTGGAACTCGATCCAGGCCGCCGGCAAGACCGCCAGGAACTTCGGTGAGTTCGAATACGGCGAGGGCAAGCCGGCCGGTGCGACCTGGCAGCAGTACTACTGCGCGGCGAAGGATGTCACGGCCGGCGGTGACCCCGCCCAGCTGTTCACCCCGTCGCTTCAGCTTCACGCCAGCTCCGTCATTCCGTCTCTCAACGCGATCACGGACCCGAACGCCGCGCCGTTCGACCTCGCGATACCCGACATCTACCGCTACCAGACCTGGAAGCAGAACTTCGAGAAGAACGGTCCGGCCAACCTCAACATGATGTGGCTGTCGAGCGACCACACCGGCGGCACCGCAGACCCGGAGGCCCAGGTCGCTGACAACGACCTCGCGGTCGGCAAGATCGTCGAAGAGATCTCCCACTCTCCCTACTGGAAAGACTCGGCGATCTTCATTGCCGAGGACGACACCCAGGACGGCGCCGACCACGTCGACGGCCACCGCGCTCCCGTTCAGGTGATCAGCCCGTATGCGGTGCACGGCAAGACCGTCAGCACGTATTACTCGCAGATCAGCATGGTCCGCACCATCGAGCAGATCCTCGGCGCCCAACCGCTGAACCAGAAGCTCGCCGCGGCGACGCCGATGACGGATGCGTTCACCAACAAAGCCGACCTGACTCCGTATGACGCGGTGCTCAACCAGGTGCCGCTGACCGAGGGCGTGGTGACCGCGCCCGCCTGCGGCTACGACACGCTCGGCACGACCGGCGCAGAGGCGGACGCGGTGAACGCCGCCGCCGCCAAGGCCGCTGAGATCCCTGCGGCTGAGAAAACCGTCGCTGCCAAGTGGCAGAGGTGGGCCGAGAAGCAGCACTTCACCGGAACCGCTCACCACGACGCGGTGGCGGACTTCAACAACCCGGACCTGATGAACCGCTGGACCTGGTACCAGACCCACCACTGGACGTCTCCGTACCCTGGGGACGCGAAGATCTACGGGCCTGACGATGTCCCCGGTATCCCGGCGGGCTCGACCAACGAGAACGACGACCACTGATAATGCTCGATCGGCTGGCCGCCGATCACTGATCGCCAGTGAGCACCGGGCCCGATGGGACATCCGTCGGGCCCGGTGCTGGGCCCGAGAGTGAATCAGCGCGACAGCGCTACTCCGGTGCTGGGCCCGAGAGTGAATCAGCGCGACAGCGCTACTGATGTGCTGTCGCTTCACTGTCTCGGTGTCCATCTCGGTGTGCCCAATAGAGCTCGGCGTGCCCCTCAGAACGGTGGGGGTTCGTCCGACTCCGGCGGCCGCGTCTTCGCGTCGGCCGGCCGCACCTGCTCCGGTGGTGGCCCAGCCTTCGATCTTCGCCAACTTTCCGGCGGGCGGATGATCGTGACCGGTTCGCTGATGAACCTGCGCCCGGTCGGGGATGTCCACTCGAGTGTGCCGTCCGGTAGGTGCACGTAGCTCCATCGCGTCTCCGACTTCAGCGCGTGGTCGGCCGGACACAGGTGCGCGAGATTGTCGTGCGCGGTCAGCCCCTCGAACTGCCAGTCCAGGGTGTGGTCGAGGTCGCAGTGCGCTGCCGCCCGCCGGCAACCCGGCCACCGGCAGGTCGCATCTCGCACCCTCAAATACCGTTTCAGGTCTTTCGGCACCTTGTACCGGGTGCGGCCCACCGACAGCACCGCCCCGGTCTCGGGATGGGTCAGGATGCGGATGAAACTCGGGGCCCGCGCCGCGATCTCCCTGGCCGTATCCGGGTCGATCGGCCCGTACCCCTCGAGCTCGCCGGGCTCCTCGGAGTGGCCGAGGAGCGTCATCACCGGGACGGTGACATGCACGGTGCCGCGGATTCCCCTGCCGACGCCCGACGCGGTGACCCCGTCGAGGATGAGGTCCGCGAACGTGTCCGCGCGCAGCTGAGTCAACGTGCGTTTCTCGCCCGGGCCCTGCGAACTCAACGCAGTCACCGTGAGCCGGTCGTACCCGGCCTTCACCTTCTCCGCGGAGTCGTACCAGTGCAGCGAGGCCATCCCATCGGGCTCCGGCTCGAAGAAGACTCTGCGGTCGGCCACGGACTTCTGATGCCGGGCCCTGATCGATTCCGGGTGCAGCCGTTCCCGCAGCACCCGGGCCCGGTGTTTGAGGTTCGAGACGGTCAGGTGGGGTGCCGACTTCAGCAGGGCCTGCTCGAACCCGGCCAGCGCCTCGGCTGGGAGGGACCAGGCCTGATTGATCAGCGCCTGCGCGTGCCGGTAGGTGATCGCCCCGTTCTGCAGGGCTGCCCGGGTGCCCGGCAGTTCGTTCATGAGGGTGTGGCTCTCGGCGATCAGGGTCTCCGCCGACCGCACCGGCAACCGCAGCGTGCAGGCCAGCTCGGTCACGAACTCCCGCTCGGCGATCATCGCGGCGTCCCACCCGGCGCGGGGCACCCGCGCGGCCAGCGAGAGTGCCGCCGGGTCCCGGGCGGCGTCCCGCACCACCGCCTCGGCGAACCGCCGTGCCTGATCGACCTGCTCGGCGAGGCGAGCGTCCACCCGGGCGGCCTCCGCCTGCGTCTCCCGGATCGCGTCGAAATGACGACCCAGGGTCTCCATCTGCTCCACAACTGAGGGCTTCATGAGACACACGATACGGGCACCCACCGACATTCAACGGCCCAAACGGGCACCCACCAGTGCCCTGTGGAGAACCTGATCAAACGCTATTTGTGGAGGGGCCGCGCGCCTCCGGAACCGGTCTAAGCGACGCTGGGCTTGGGGACCCTCAAAGCGTCCGCGCCGCGGGAATTCGAAGTAAGGCAGGATGGATTGATGAAGATCTACAACCCTCCACGCACGAACCTGCAAGCATCCAATGTCATTCTCGGCTTGATGAGGATCTCGGAACTGGGGGATGAGGAGATCCGCACTCTCGTCGGCACCGCTCGGGATGCCGGCATCAACTTCTTCGACCACGCCGATATTTACGGTGGGGCCCACGGGTGTGAAAAGCGGTTCGGTGACGCGGTCACGTTCACGGACGCAGAGCGTGAGTCGGTCATCATCCAGTCCAAGGTCGGCATCCGGCAGGGCTTCTTCGATTTCTCCAGGGAACACATCCTCCGCTCGGTCGACGAGTCCCTCGCGGCGCTGAACCTCGACTACCTGGACATCCTGCTGCTGCACCGTCCGGACACCCTGGTCGAGCCCGAGGAGGTCGCTTCGGCGTTCGACGCCCTGCACGCCGCGGGGAAGGTGCGCAACTTCGGCGTCTCCAACCAGACGCCTGGGGTGATCGAACTTCTGAAGCGATCAGTCAACCAGCCGCTCGCCTTCAACCAGGTGCAGCTGAGCATCACCCACGCGCCGTTGATCTCCCAGGGAGTCGCCGCCAACATGGCAGGGCTGGAACAGTCCGTTGTTCGGGACAACGGGCTCCTCGAGTACAGCAGACTGAACGACATCACCCTGCAGGCCTGGTCGCCGTTCCAGAGCGGCAGCTTCGACGGTGCGTTCGTGGGCGACCGGGAGCATTACGGCCCGCTCAATGACGCGCTCGAGGAAATCGCCGCCGCCCACGGCGTCACGCCCACGGGGATCGCTGTCGCCTGGATCACCAGGCACCCGGCCAACATTCAGGTGGTCCTGGGCACGACCAAGCCCGCGCGAGTGGTGGAGTCCGCCGCCGGGTCCGATATCCCGCTCAGCCGTGAGGAGTGGTACCGCCTCTTCACGGCCGCGGGACACGCCCTCCCGTAAGGCCCGATCTCCAGGCCCGGGAACGAAGCAGGGTGAAGGACCCATCTCTCACGGGGAGCGTGCTCCCGGAGGATGACACCCTCTGACCTGGATCGCTGGAGGTGGCGAGTTCCCATTCCTGGTTGGGAGAGGAGGGAATGGTGAACTCCACCTCCTTCGGGCCGGCGTTAAGCAGGGACGCAAACGCGTCCGCGCCGACGTGCTCCAGAATGAAGGCCATCGCCTGGGCGTCCACGTCATCCCAATCCGCGTCACTGAACTTTTCGGCATCCGCTCGCAAGACCCGCACTGTGTCGCCCGTGCCGGCATCGGGGGACTGCCGGAACCAGTTGGGGCGCAGGGCCGGATTTTCTTGGCGCAGCGTGAGGAGGTCACGCGTGAAGGCAAGCATCTCGTGGTCGACCGCATCCCAGTCGAACCAGGAGATTTCGTTGTCCTGGCAGCAGTCGTTGTTGTCGTCGCCCTGGCTGCGGCCTGGTTCGTCGCCGCCGAGGATCATGGGCAGGCCCGCCGAGAACAGCATTGTGGCCATCAGGTTACGGTGCATCAGGTCGTGGCGGTCGTTGACGTCGGCGTCGCCGTCCTGCCGAGTGAGCGTCGTGGCCAGGAGAGAGGGGGTCATCGGTTCCTTTCCAGGGACAGCACGAGGTGCAAACGAGGTGAAACCCGGCGGCCGGTCAGACCCAACTGCGTGAGCGGGTCGACCGTGCCGCCGGGAGCCGGCGCTAATGGCCCGGGGTCTGCCCCGCGTGCTTTGCTTCGTCGCGCACCTCGCTGACGGCGTCGGTGGTCTCGGATTTGACGGTGGCTGCCGCATCCGTGGCCGTGTCCTTCACGGCATCCGCGGCATCGGTGAGCGGCTGCTTGAGGTGCTCGCCGACCTGCTTTGCGGCGTCGGTCACTTCCTGCACCAGCGGCTCAGCGGCTTCGGTGACCTTGCCGGCGATTCGCTTCTCCGTGGTGCTCGCGGGGACCATCGACGACGCCAGCCAGCCGACCCCGAAGGCGATCAGGCCGATGGCCAGGGGGTTGCCCTTCGCTTTCTGTGCGGCGTGGTGTGCTGCGTCGGAGGCGTCGTCGGCGAGGCCGCTCAGCGAATCGCCCGCGTCGGAGGCGGAACCCATCAACTTGTCTTTCACAGAGCCCACGGCTCCTTTCACTTTGTCGGTCTGGCGTTGCATGATTTTGCCCGGCGTGACCTTGTCGGCCAGGGCGTCGACGTCGCTGCCGAGTTCGCGGCGCGTGATTTCGATCTCGGCGCGGAGGACGTCCGGGTCGGTGCTGGTGCTGGTGCTGGGAGAAATGTCGGTGCTCATCGGTTTTCCTCATTTCGTTTGAGTGCGTCTGGAATGTGCTTCAAAGAATCGACGGTGCGTGGCGCGCCCTGAACGGTATTGAGTTCTTTGCGGCCCAGGACATATAGCACGGCGGCCACGATTCCCCAGACCAGGGCGACGATGAACGCCGCCCAGGCGATGTCCATGGCCTGGCCGAGTCCCCACCAGGCCGCGAGCGAGAGGAAGAGAACGGTGAGATGGCCGGCATAGCCCGCGCCCCCGAGCAGGCCGGCTCCCTTGCCCGCGCGGGTGGCGGACTGGCGCACTTCCGCCTTCGCGAGCGCGACCTCCTGGCGCATGAGTGTGGACACGTCACGGGTGACCTCGGTGAGCAGGTCACCCAGGGAGGTTTCGGCGGCCTTGACCTCGGACGGGGTGTGCAGGTCGGTCATCGCGGCATCCCACCGAGGTCGGGGTTGGTGGAGTACTCGGAGTTGGATCCGTACGCGGGAGTGGCGGTGTAGTCGGGGTTGGTGACGGCGTATCCGGGGGTCGCGGCGGCGTAACCGGGCGTGACCTTGGACTCGCGGGTGGGCTCCTCGGCAGAGTCCTTGGACTCCTCGATCACCCCGCGCGTCAGCCGTCCGGCGAGGACACCCGCTACGGCGGCGATGGCAATAAAGGTTCCGGGCTTGCGCCGGGCGTAGTTCTTCACCTCGCCGAGGAGGGAGCCCGGGTCGCGCTGGTCCAGCCAGTCTGCGATCCCGGCGGCTCGCGTGGCGGCCTGCTGGGCGAGGTCGCTGGCCACTCCCTGGGTTTCGGATTTCCCGGCCATCGCGCCGAACTCGTCGCCGAGTGAACGGATGCCTGAGGCTACCCGCTTCTGCTGGGCTGCGGCCTGGTCGGCGAGTTCCGACTGGGTTTCGCGGTAGAGGTCCTTGGCCTGCTTCTTGGTCTCAGAGCCGACCTTATGAATCTCTTCCTTGGTGACGCCGGCGACGTGCTGACCGGCGGCGACCGATGTGTCCTTGACATCGGCGGCCCGGTCTCCGACGGTGGGGCTCTGGTCCGCTGTGACGGGGGCGACGTTGCTGTCGAGGCGGCTGGACTCTACGGTGTCCGTGTTGAAGGTGCTCTCTCTGGCCGTGTTGAAGTCAAATCCGGCGGCACCGGGGGCAAATGTTGGATCGGCGTTGGACATGGCTCTCCTTCGAAATGTGGACGGGCCCGTCGACGATGACCGACGGCATTCCCGGGTGGCATTCATCATGATTCGGCGCCGGGAGGCAGCGCAAGCAAGCTGAGAAAACTCGCGAATCTTGCCAGAATGCGTGACGAAATGGGAGAAATCCCGTCACTAAAGATTGTCTTCCAGCACCGTCGGAAAGCGCCCGCAAGAGGCCCAGCGCTAGCTCCGCGTCGGGAGGCTGCGGCCCAGCAATCGGCTAGCGGCTGACCAGGCGAGTGTGGGGCAGGTCCCCGAACGCAACGTTCTGTTCGATGTCGAGGGTTAACGCGTCAGTCCCGAAGTCGAGTGTGTACGTGCGCGAGAACGGTGTGCCCACGTTGTGCGCCCGCACGACCAGGGTTTTGGGGGAGACCCACGCGCCGCTGGACAGCACCCGGGCATCACCGGATGCCACCCACTCGCCGTGACCGAATGCTATCGGTCGCGCCGTGCCGCCACGGATGATCGTGAGCAGACCCGGCTCGAGAGTGGCCGCGGTCACTTCCGCATCATCGAAGTTGAAGCGGATGCCCGCCACCCGGGCAGCCGTCGGTGACGTGCGCTCCCCGATGACGGTCGGCAGGGTGAGGGACGCCAGCGTTCCGGCGAGACCGGTCTTCAGTTCGGGGATCGGGTGGTCGGTGAAGGCGGGCAGCAGGTGTTCCCAGACGAGATCGAGGGCGCGTTGCGCGGTCGGGAGCGCCGAGGTCAGCGTGATCACGGCATCCGTTTCTGGAAGCACGAGGCAGAACTGGCCGAAGGCCCCGTCGGCGCGGTAGCCCGTCGGCCGGTTCCGCCAGAACTGGTAGCCGTAGCCCTCCCGTCCGTCGACATCGTGCTCGGTGCCCGACGTGTCCACCTGCGTGGAGGTGGCCTCGTCGATCCACTCCGCCGCGACGAGTCGCGTGCCGTTCCACTCGCCTCGCTGCAGAAGCAGCTGGCCGAAGGTCGCGAGCTGCTCGGTCGTGATGGAGAGCCCCCAACCGCCGGCGTCGATTCCGCGCGGGCAGGTCTGCCAGGTGGCGCTGACGATGCCGAGCGGGTCGAACAACCGAGGGGTGAGGTAGTCGAACAGGCGCTCACCGGTGAGTCGCTGGAGGATCGCCGAGAGCAGGTAGCTCGCCCCGCTGTTGTAGACGTAGTGGCTGCCCGGCGCGAACTCGAGGGGCTGGGTGAGGATGGTGCGGGCCCAGTTGTCGCCGTGAGAGTCGTCGGCGAGCGACACAGTGTCGGTCGGATGCCCCGTGGTCATGGTGAGCAGGTGGCGCACGCTCAGCGCGGCCAGGTGCGGGTCGATCTGCGCGGGCAGGTCATCGGGGAGCAGGTCGACGACGAGGTCGTCGAGCGTCAGCCGGCCCTCGCCGATGGCGAGCCCGATGGCGGTCGAGGTGAAGCTCTTGCTCACCGAGAACATAAGGTGCGGATGCTGCGCCGCGTAGGGATGCCACCAGCCCTCGGCCACGACGCGGCCGTGTCGAACGACCATGAGGCTGTGCAGGCTCTCGAGCTGCTCCGCCGCGGCGACGAAATCGAGAATGGCCTGGGAAGACATTCCCTCGGCTTCAGGGGTGCTGCGGGGGAGCGGGGTCATGGTTCAATTCTGCCGGGTCCAGGTGATGTGAGCGAGCACCCTGCCGGGCCTGCGCGCCGGTGCGTCCGTGCCTCACACGCTACCGCCGTCAGGGGTACTGGGTCACCCTTCAACCCTTGTGGAGGTGAACCGAAGTCGGTAGTGTCCGTTCACGCCGTTGAGCGACCAGGCGGTGACTTGCGCGTAAGGAGGACGATGGTGTCCGAACGTACGGAACGACTCTCGCACGCGTCCCACGGCGTGCGATGAAAACCGTTGTGTTGTCTGTCGCCGGCATCCTCTCGGGTGCTCTCTTCTACGCGCTACTTGGTTTCTCGGAAGGAGGGTGGGCGGGACTGTTCTCCGGAGCCGCGCTGCTCAGTGTGCTGCCGCGAATGGCCCTTACGATCCTCGTATTTGGTGTCCTACTTCTGGGCGGTCTGATGCTTCCGCGTGCCTTCGCCGTTGGAGTGACGATCGGAATGATGGCATGTTTTCTCGTGGGGCTCGGGCTTCTTTTCGGCAACCCGGAGACGTACACCCTCGGAGACCCATACCAGCTGTACCTGCTTAGCCGCGGTCCGCGGAACCCATTCATTTGGTTTGCATTCCTCACCGCGGGATTCGCGTTAGTAGCTCATATAAGCAACGAACGCCCCGCCAGCGTTTGAAGCTCTTGGGAATCAATCACCACTTCAGCCGGCGGTGACACGAGCCGGGCGACAACCCAATTCCCTCTTCCATGTTGTCCTCGTGCCGGTGAGTAGAGATTTGCGCTTCTGGGCGGAACTTCTCAGCGGCTGGGTCACGGCTATCACCGTTCACGCAGATCGACATGCTGATACCGATCATCCTGCGCTGAGGCGCGGTCACTGTCGACGAGGCTGACGATATCGCGCAGCAACGCAGCGACAAGGAATGCGACCAAGGAACGACGGTGTGAGCCGCAGGCCATCCGTCGTCGTCGTCCTGCATCGTCAGTCGGGCAGATCCTCCTCGGCGTCGACGACCTTCACGGCCATGATGAGCAGCCACAGCGCCAGTCCGACCTCGGCGATGAACCCCACGGCGAACGACGGGTAGCTGATCGCGGGGTAGTCCGGCAGCAGCAGTGCCTGAAGGAACCAGATGATGACACCGACCCCATCGACGATCAGAATGACCCCGAGGAATTTCGGAAGGAACCCCGACTTGAACACGAGATAGCCAAGCGGGAACAGCCATATGCCGAAGAACAGCTGGGCCGTAGCGAAGGCCGTCTTGTAGACGTCGATCGACAAATACGCCGACGCCTCCAGTTGCGCAGCTGAGTAGGCCTGAAGGTGACCGGCCCCATCCTGCTGCAGGAGAGCGGAAATGAGTGGAATCATGCTGGCGCATTGGATGCCGACGCCCACCGCGTTGAGCAGGAGGAAGAGCAGCGCCAGATGCCGGTTGACAGGTCGGAGCAGAACGTACAAGCCCCAGGCGGCCGCGAGGAAGAAGAAGGCCGACAAATACGCGATGACAAGGGCGAGCCGAAAGGACAAGGGGTTCGTGGCGATCGACTCGTAGACCTGCTCGGCCCCGCCCATGCCGATGTGGCCGACCAACCCGGCAAGCAGCGAGGCCAGCACGAACGCCAGGTAGAAGGCACCCGTGAGGGGGGCTACGGTGCGCGGCGCCATGTCATTGACTTTTCCCGCTGGCATCCCACTCATCTCCTGTTTCGACCGAGTCGCGTTGCTGATCGGCAGGGTAGCAGCCGTCCCTCTGCTGGGGAACCGGAAGAACTCGAGGTCACTCCCTCGCGGGCCCGTAGAGCCTGCCGTAGAGAAGGCCGATGACAACTCCGAGAGCCGCGATCCTGATCACGTTGAACAGCGCCGCGATCAGGAAGTACCGTCAGGCGTCAGGCGTCAGGCGTCGGGGTGAGTAGCTTGGCGGGGACTTCGACGAGTGCGGTGACGACGACCAGGGCGGTGAGGCTCAGCAGCAATGACTTGAGAACAGGACTCTGCGTGGGCAGCCGGTCGTAGAAGCGAACCAGGGAATAGCTGACACCGAATCCCAGAACCATGCCACCGAACATGGCCTCCAGCAGCATCGGCACGTAGGCAATCGAAAGCGCGGCCCTGTACTCCGCGGCGATGGGGGTCAGCGAGATCGCGAAGTTGGCGGCCCAGAATGCCAGGCCTCCAGCGACCGCCGGGATCGACGCCCTCCTCCAGGTTCGCACTGGTCGGGTCATCGCCTTCCTCTCGTTTCAAAACTCCGATGCGCTGCTCTGACCTGCCGAACTCGTTTTCACATTAGCCACGTTGACTGGTTTCGAGCACCTCCCCGGGATTGGGCGTGTGGACTGGGCCGCCCGCAGAGTTGTGGGCTTCCCTTCGGTGGCGCTAGATCGGCAGCGGAGAGCTGCCGCGATCGTGTCGGAGTCGCGCTGATATGGTTGGGTCGCTCAGCAACGAAGGAGATCGCATTGAACCGAACCCAGGCAAAAATCCTGTTCACAGCTGCAGCAGCTCTTGCGCTCCTCGGAGGCAGCCTTGCCGGGTGCGCTGCGGTTCCTGACTCAGAGGCCGCCAGCTCTTCACAGTCGCCAAAGGTCTCGGAAGCTCCTGCTCCGGAGATGCCTGCCGACCTCACCGGCGAGTGGATGTCGACCAATTCAGGGTCCGAGGACAGCTATCAGTCCGCCACGATTGATTCGGGCTCGATCAAGATCAACTGGGTCAGCGACGGTGGCAATACAAAGGCCCTCTATTGGGCTGGCAGTTACGAGGCTCCGACCGAGTCAGGTGTTTACTCCTGGGACTCGCAGAATGACACAGAGAAGACTTCGGGCGCGATGCTCGCCTCAAGCGACCCGATCAAAACGTTCTCGTATAACGACAAGGTCATCAGCTACGACGTCTCAGCGATGGGCGTAACCAAGACAGTCACACTCGAACGCAAATAATTCGGGCTGTGCCACGGACGAGCTGCACGAGCCGCGCTCGGCGGGGAGCGCAAGCAGAAATGAGGAACGCCGCCCACACGACGGTGTGAACGGCGTTCAATCGTGCTCGGTTCTTACTGGGCGGCGTAGAAGAAGTCCTCGCCGAAGACCGACTTCACCGTCCATGTGCCTATCGCCACATCGGCGGACGGGACCTCGATGACGACGTTGCCGGTGGCCGTGGCTCCCGGGTACAGGTCGTTGGTCGCGCTCAGCTCGTTCGGGCCCATAGCAATGTGGTCGAACACCTGGTGGGTCGTGCCCGCGGCGCTGACGAAGCTGAATGTGAGGTCGAAGGCCGGGTTGCCGGTCTCCGTGCCGACGTATTTGACGGTGACCGGGACCATCGCCCACTGGCTACCGGCGGCAGGCGCGTCGTTAAACTGGTTCTCCGCTGCCATCGCCGCGTTCGCGTCGAGGGTCGACGCGTTCAACGTCACCTCCCATGCGGGGACGCCCGCGTTCTTGACGACAACCGTTGTGCCAAGGGGTGCCGGGTTCTCCCAGGTGCCGACCGCCGCGCTGTCGGCAGCGGGCGCGTCCGCAGCGGGAGCGTCCGCGGCGGGCGCCTCGGCGACCGGTTTGGTGCTGACGGAGTCCGCGACCGCGGCCGCGAACCCGGCGATGTACACGACGGCCATGATGACAGAAAGGATGATGGCGACGACGGAAATGACGAGCCCGGCGATCGCGGTGGTCCGCGCGCGCTTCTGAAGCACAGCGACGAGGCCGAGGACAGCGCCGACGAGCGCGAGGAGGCCCGAGCCGTAGTTGATGAAGGGGATGAAGGCGCCGATGACGGCCCGCGTCGACGAACTCCTCGAGCTCGTCTCCCTCGACCCCGCGCTCTACCGCGACCGGTACCCCAAGGAGCTCTCCGGTGGCCAGCAGCAACGCGTCGGCGTGGCGCGCGCCCTCGCGGCAGACCCGCCCGTGCTCCTCATGGACGAGCCCTTCGGCGCCGTCGACCCGATCACCCGCCTTCGCCTGCAGGACGAGCTGATCAACATCCAGGAAGAACTGCAGAAGACCATCGTCTGCGTCACCCACGACTTTGACGAGGCCGTCAAGCTCGGCGACTGGATCGCCACCTTCAACGAGGGCGCCCAGCTGGAGCAGTACGACACCCCGGAACGCATCCTCGGTGACCCGGCCAGCGAGTTCGTCGAAAACTTCATCGGGTCTGGCGCCGGCCTCAAACAGCTCACCCTGACCCGGGTGGCGGAGGTCGGCCTCAGCGACGCCGTCGTGGGAACTCCCGGCGAACGGGCAGCGGATGTCCTGACCCGCGTCGTCGAGGCCGGCCAGGGGCACGCGGTCATCGTCGATGAGCGTCGCCGTCCCGTCCAAAGGCTCTCCCGGCGCAAGCTCGGCCGCCTCGAGGTCATCGGCAACGTTCCCGACCCGAAACTCCCGGTCGTCGGCTACCGTGCCACGCTCAATGACGCGCTCGACACGATGCTCGTCTCCAGCGCCGGGGCCGCGCTCGTCACCGGCCGCCGCGAGATGTTCAAGGGCGTTATCGACGTGCAGACCGTGATGGACGCCATCACCCGGTCACAGACCGCTGCGGTGCTCGAGTCAGATCAGGCGCCCATCGGCCTGAACACGGGACTGTTCCAGGCGCAGGCGGCTGCCGCGGAGGCCGACCTGAGCGAGACCGACAGCAGCGATTCCGAAAGCAGCGGCGCTGACGCGCGGGCCGCTCAGTGAGTACCACAACCCTGAAGACGGATGCCGACAGTGTCGGCGACGACTTCGCCGTCACGCCCGACGACGCGTCCGCGCAGGCTGCACCGGTCAGCCGTGCCCGCGCCGTGTGGCATTCCTGGCGGGGACTGGTCTACCAGCTGGCCGGCATCCTGCTCGCGTTCCTCACGCTCCTGATCTGGCTGCTGACGGCCAACCTCTCGCCGATCGAGCTCACCACCCTCGCCCCGGCCGCGCTCTGGGTCTACACCGTGGGGCACATCCAGCTCACCCTGCTCGCCGCGGTGATCGTGTTGGTCGTCGCGATTCCTCTGGGGATCGCCCTGACCCGCAGGCCCCTGCGGTTTCTGACCGCTCCGGTGCTCGCGATCGCCAACGTCGGGCAGGCCGCCCCCGCGATCGGAGTCGTCGTGCTGCTCGCGTTCTGGGTTGGTTTCGGCTTCTGGGCCGCGACGTTGAGCCTCGTGCTCTACGCGGTGCTTCCCGTGCTGCGCAACACCATGGTCGGGCTGCAGCAGGTCGATGCCCGCCTGGTCGAGGCCGGACGTGGCATGGGCATGAGCTCCGCAGCCGTGCTGTTTCGCGTGGAACTCCCGCTCGCCGTTCCGGTCATGCTGTCGGGAGTGCGCACCGCCCTCGTTCTGTTGGTGGGCACCGCAGCCCCGGCCACGTTCGTCAACGGCGGTGGGCTCGGCATCCTCATCATCACGGGCGTCAATCTCAGCCTCACCCCCGTGCTCGTCACCGGAGCCCTGCTCGTGGCTCTCCTCGCCCTGCTCATCGACTGGGTCGGCCGCGTTGTCGAACACGTTGCCCGCCCGAAGGGGACTCTAGATGTACCGTTCCTCTCCTCGCGCCCGCCGCATGCCCCTCGGCCGCTGGGGTCTGGCAGCCGGTGTGCTCGCCCTGTCCGCCGTCGCCCTGACCGGCTGCGGCCTGAAACCGTCGACCTCGTACGTGCCCGCGGTTGGTCCCGGATCGATCACCCCGCTCGACGGTGCCGAGGGCGTCGAACTCACGGTCACGTCCAAGAGCTTCACGGAGCAGCTGCTGCTCGGCAAGATTGCGGTGCTCGCCGGGACCGCGGCGGGATTCGACGTCACCGACCTGAGCAATCTGCCCGGCAGCCAGCCGACCCGCGAACTAATCCTCTCCGGTCAGGCCGACGTGCTCTGGGAATACACCGGGACCGCGTGGCTGACCTACCTCGGTCAGGCCGAGGCGATCGCCGATCAGGGCGAAATGTGGCAGGCCGTGCACGACCGGGACATCGAGAACGGCCTCACCTGGGGCACGCCGGCACCCATGAACAACACTTTCGCCCTGGCTGTGCGCAGTGAGGCGGTCGCCGAGCTGGGCGGTATCACGACCATGTCCCAACTGGCGGCGTTGCCGGTCGAAGACCGCACGTTCTGCGTCGAGTCCGAATTCAACTCCCGGCCGGACGGCATGAATCCCATTCTCAAGCGCTACGGACTGGAACGCGGGGCCGCCGACGGCGTGCCCGACGGCAACATCGGCATCTATGACACCGGTGCGATCTACAGCGCGACCGACGACGACGACGGAGCCTGCAACTTCGGCGAGGTCTTCACGACGGACGGCCGCCTCGACGCACTCGACCTCGTCGTTCTGACCGACGACCTCGCGTTTTTCCCTGCATACAACGTGGCGCCGGTCTTCTTCACTGAGACGATCGAGGCCAACCCCGGCCTGGAGGAGATCTTCGCCGAGATTTCACCCCGGCTCACCGACGAGGTGCTGCGCGGCCTGAACCGACAGATCGACGTCGACGGCGCGGAACCCGCCGATGTGGCCTACGCCTGGATGGTCGAGGAGGGTTTCTTCACCGACCCGACCGAGTAGGCTCGAGTGTTCCGGAACCGGAGCGTGACAGCACGCAGAACATCGTCGAAAGGCTCAAGCATGAGCGAGCAACCGAGCTTCCGAGTCCGACGTCTGGGGAAGCAGCATCGGGCAGCGTTTGTCGCGTTGCTCGTTGAGCACCCGCAGGCCGACATCGATGACGCACCCGAGATCTACTTCGACGACACTGTCGAGCTTCAGGGTGTGTCCGAGGCATTCGCCCTGGTCGCCGAAACCGATGACGGCCGACTTCTCGGCGCCATCGTCACCGAACCCGACAGCTATGTTGACGAAGACCAGCTCGACGAAGACTCCACCGACGAGGACATTGACGATGCGATAGTGCTCGACCACGGCACCGCCGTCGTCGAGCTGCTGATCACCGGTGGATCCGCGGAGGTGTGCCGGGAGCTTCTCAACACTCTCGCGCCGGCCCTCACCACCCGTGGTTTCGCTCAGGTGCATGCCAGCGTCCCGCCGGACCTCGCCGACGTGTTCCGAGGTCAAGGCTGGGTTGTCCTGCCAGAGAACACGGGCATCGCGTGGATGGGCATGGACGACTCGGACGATCAGGTGCGCGACTATGAAGCGATCCCGCGCAGCTCGCTGTCCGCGTTCCTCATGATCGACCCCAACGTGTACATGTCCTGGTCGTACGAAGCACCCGAGGACCCCGAAGATGACGACCTGCGGCAGGAAAGCATCGCCACGGGCATGGAGGAGTTCGCAGCCCGGGTCGCGGCAGAAGCACCCTCAGACGGCCCCTCCGGGAGCTGAGCTCCGGCGGGACAGCTGGAACACCCCGAAGACAGCGACCGCTCCCGCGAGAACGAAGACGACGCCGGCCCACCAGGGGGCGGCGGTGGCTTCACCGAGAACGACGATGCCGATGGTGACTCCGACCATCGGGTCGATCACGGTCAGGCCGGCGACGACCAGCTCCGGCGGTCCGCTCGAGTAGGCGGTCTGCACGAGGTACGTGCCGGCCAACGCCGTGACAATGATCCCGACGAGGGCGACGATCGTGAGTCCGTCTCCCGGCTCGAGTTGGAACCCGTGCAAGACGATGGTTTGGACGCGGGCGATGACGACCTTGGCCAGGGTCGCGACGAAACCGAAGAGAACGCCGCCGGCGAGGATGTAGAACACCGTCGGCGACCGCTTCCGGAGGAAGACGAAGCCAACGGCAAGGATCGCGAGCACGAAGGCCAGGATGATCAGCACGATGACCAGCTGCTCTGTCTGGATGGGCACGGATGTTGTCGTCACGGCGGCCACCCCGACGAACACCGCGATCCCGCCGACGCACAACAAGATCGCTCGGATCGCCCTCCGGGTGAGTCGGGTCCGGGTCAACCGGGCGTTGAGGACGGCGGTGATGACGAGTGCCAGGGCGCCCAGCGGCTGCACGACAGTCAGCGGGGCAAGAAACAGACTGATGAGCTGCAGGACAATCGCGATGCCCAGCATCAGGGTTCCGAGCAACCAGGAGGGGCGGCGGGCCAGGGCCAGCAGCTGCCCGATGCCGAGGCCGGTCTTCGCACTGTAGTGGCTGGCAGCGTCGACTTTGTTCACGCCGCGGTGCTGGAACTCTGCACCGAACGCCAGGAACACGGAGCCGACGAGCGCAACGGGGATGCCAAGCGCCTGAAGCGGCGACAACGTGACGAATCCGCTTTCCATGCTCCTAAACCTACTCGCCGGGCGTCATCACCGACCTCGTTCCTTCGGTCGGTGATGAGTCCCAGGCCCTCAGCGGATGACCGCGAGCAGCACTCCGACGCCCACGAAGAGCACGCCGAAGGTGCGGTTCAGCACGCGCTGACCGTGAGCGTCGCGGGTGAATCGCTGGAACGAACGCGCTGTGCCGGCGAAGAAGAACCACATCACCAGAACGTCGATCGCGACGACGGTGGCGGCGACGATCAGATACTGGGTCGGCATCGGCCGGTCGACCCGGATGAACTGGGGCAGGAACGCCAGGAAGAACACAATCGCCTTGGGGTTCAGAATGTTCACCCACAGTCCGCGCTGGAACATCGACCAGCGGGGCTCGTCGCGGAGGGCACTGGCACGCCCGGCATCGAGTTCCGGTTTGGCCAGGAACTGACGGATGCCGAGGTAGACGAGGTAGGCGGCCCCGGCGTAGCGAATGACGTTGAAGGCGACCGGGGAACTGGCCACGAGCAGGCCGACACCGAGTGCCACGATCACGATGTGGATGAGCAGCGCGGCCTGCTGGCCGAGGATTCCCCAGATCGAGCGGCGGAAGCCGGCGTTCAGGGCGTTGCTCATGGTGTTTATCGCCCCCGCGCCCGGCGTGAAACTGATCAGGGTGCCCGCGCCGACAAGGGCCAACCACAGAGAGAACTGCATCGGACCATCCTAGTTTCGTTCCGTTTGCTCCTCAGCCCTGCCGTTGATCGCGCTGTCGGCTCACCATCTCGGTGATCCAGATGGGTGCGAACGGAGAAGTGCAGTTCGGGGGAGTCGGGTAGTCCTTCAGCACCTCCAGGCGCTGGCCGATATCGATGGCACGAGCTCGATACCCGGCATGCTCGATTCCTATCTGGGCCAGGCAATGGTTCATCGCCCACTGCAGGCGACCCGGGGCATCCTTCATCTCCGTCTCGATGTGGTCGAGCAGCCCCGCAAGGTCGAGGCCCTCGGGCTTCTTCGCCACCCGATCGGTGGTCAGGGCCCAGCCGGCACTCGCGACCGTCGGGTCCGGATCGGCGAATCAGGTCACGCGCAGTTCCTCGGCGTGCGGGTTCTTCTTCACCACATAGTTCACGAGCCAGTCCTGCACCTTGGGAGTGCTCGACTGCCGCGACATTACGGTCAACTCATCCCGCCCGAACGCCGCCGGACGGCAAATCAGGATCGCCAACAGTCGGGCTGCCGTGTCCGAGGTCTCCCACAGTTGGCAGGCAAGCTCCTGTTGGGTCCTCAGCCGTTTGGCTAGCGCGCGCAGCTTGCTGCGGTTCACCCCGTGGTCGTCGCCGTGCCTGGCGCTCACCTCGCGAGACCGCGGGTCCTCCAACGCTGCCAGCTCGGCCAGTACCTCGGCCACCGTCGTCCCGGCTGTCGTCGTCTGGGCCAACTCAGTCTCCCGTCCATCGCATGTGTGATTCAGCCTATGACGCGGATGCGGCCTGCGGCAGGCTGGTCAAAAAATGACCCCCCAGTGTGTCGGGTGAATGAGGGCACAGGAGCTTCCCAGACGATCGAATGAATATGGGAACATTGTTTCGTCATCTGTCTGGGCGATATATCGTTAGGTATCGTCGAGCCGGATGGCGTCGGCGCTGAGGAGGACATCATGAGCGGTTCATTTATGGGCGACGGGTTCAAGGGGCGCCGCGGCGGCAGCGGCGAGGGCTGGCCGACCGGCGTGTGGGAAGCGATGGAGCAACTTCGCGGACAGTTCGACCGCAAGGTCGGGCCCAGGATGGGGCGCGGCGACGTGCGTGCGGCGGTGCTGGCGCTGCTCGCCGAGCAGCCGATGCACGGCTACCAGATCATCCACGAGATCGATGAACGCAGCAACGGGGCCTGGAAGCCGAGCCCCGGCTCGGTGTATCCCACGCTTCAGCTGCTGGCCGACGAGGGGCTCATCGGCGCGGAGGAGTCCAACGGTCGCAAGACGTACTCGCTCACGGACGAGGGGCGAGGGGTAGCGGATGCCGCGGCCGATCAGCCGGCGCCCTGGGAAACCCAGGGTGCTCGGGATAGCGGTCGGGCGGGCGCACTGCCCAAGGCCGGCATCGACCTCGCTCAGGCCGCCGCCCAGGTCGGGCGCTCCGGCAACCCGGAGCACGTGAAGCAGGCCGTCGCCGTTCTGGAAGAAGCGCGTCGTAAGCTCTACCTGATCCTCGCCCAGGACTGACCGAGTGCCCACAGCACGTCGGCATCAAGGAGATTAGATGACCGACGTCGGGAACATGCGCGCCCGCACCCGCCGGATCCTGATTTTCGCCGCCCGCTATCTGGTGCAGACCTGGTGGTACGAATTGTTCCTCCCACGGGTCGGACTCGCGCGGGTAGCCGCCCGCAACAGGTCGGCCCGCCTTCAGCGCATTGCGCAGCGCTTCCACGTGCTCGCCGTCGACCTGGGCGGCCTCATGATCAAGGTCGGCCAGTTCATGTCGTCCCGCCTCGACGTGCTCCCGCCGGAGATCACCAAAGAGCTGGAGGGCCTGCAGGACGAGGTTCCGCCGGTGCCGTTCCCGGCGATCCGGGCCCTCGCCGAAGCCGAGCTGGGTGTGACGCTCGAGCGGGCGTTCTCCTTCATCGATCCGACCCCGCTGGCCGCGGCATCTCTCGGCCAGGTGCACCGCGCCCGGCTGTCGCAATTGGATGCGGCCGACACAGGCCTGCTCGACGTCGTCGTCAAGATTCAGCGGCCCGGCATCGGCACGATCGTCGATGTCGACCTCAGTGCTCTCCGCCGGGTCGCCCGCTGGCTCAGCCACATCCGTCTCGTCTCCGACCGCGTCGACATGCCGGCCCTGGTCGAGGAGTTCGCGTTCACGAGCCTCGAGGAGATCGACTATCTGCACGAGGCCGCGAGCGCCGAGCGGTTTGCTCAGGACTTCGCGGAGGATGCCCGGGTCAGCGTTCCCGACCTGGTGTGGGAGCGCACCACCCGGCGCGTGCTGACCCTGCAGGATGTGACCGCCATCAAAATCAACGATGTCGACGGGTTGAGGGCGGCCGGCATCGACCCGTCCGAAGTCGCCACCGACTTCGCGGCCGTCATGTTTGACCAGCTCTTCGTGCACGGCTACTTCCACGCCGACCCGCACCCCGGCAACATCTTCGTCACGCCGCTGGTCGGCGCAGGTGTCGGGGGAGCGGGGGCAGCGGACGGCCGCCGGGCGTGGAAGTTCACCTTCATCGACTTCGGGATGATGGGGGATGTGCCCGATGCCCTGCGTCAGGGTCTGCGCAAGCTGCTGATCGCCGCCGCGTCACGCGACGGCAAGGGGATGGTGGACGGCATCCGTGGGGTGGGTGTACTCCTGCCCTCCGCCGACACCGCCGAACTCGAACGGGCGATGACGAAGCTGTTCGCCCGGTTCGGCGGGATGGGTTTCGCCGAGCTGCAGGACGTCGACCCGCGCGAGTTTCGCGCCTTCGCCCTCGAGTTCGGTGATGTGGTGCGCTCGCTGCCGTTTCAGCTTCCGGAGAACTTTCTCCTCATCGTGCGGGCGATGTCGCTGACCTCGGGAATGTGCAGTTCGCTCGACCCCGCCTTCAATATCTGGAACTCGGTCGAGCCGTATTCAGCCCAGCTGATCCGGGCCGAGGGCGGAAACCTGGTGCAGGGGGTCGCGAAGCAGGCGATGTCGGTTGCGGGCACCATTGCTCGGTTGCCCCAGCGGCTCGACACCCTCGCGACGCGGTTCGAGGAGGGCACCGTCTCGGTGCAGACCCCTCGGATCGAGCGTCGCCTGGGCAGTCTCGAGCGAACCGGACGGCAGATCATCTCGGCTGTCCTCTTCGCCGCCCTGCTGATCGGCGGCGTCCTGCTCCGTGCCGACGATGTCGTGTTCGGAACGGTGCTGATGGCCGTTTCCTTGCTCCCGCTGCTGCACGCCCTCTTCGCAGGGATGCTGGCGCGGCGCGGCCCTCTGCCCTAGGAATCTTCGCCCGCCACGGATGCCACGCTGCGCTACGATCCAGGCACAGTGGCCGGGTCCCGCCCGGGCCGCGCGGGCATGGAGCACGCGATGTCTCGTCACTATCGGAATATCAGCGTTGTTCAGGCGTCGCAGGGAGCGACCGCGAAGACGGAGTTCCAGCAGAGGCTCGCGGCCTACGCATCCTGCGACTCGGTCCAGGAAATCCGCGTGTATGCCGGCAGGAGGGCGGGCTCAGGCACAGTGGTCGCCCAATTGCCCAACGTCGTCGATTCCCCGCAGTCCTTCTCCGTCTCGCAACTGAGCGACACCGAGCCTCGGGCCGACAAGGTTTGGGTCGGGGGCAGCAAGGGTGGCATCGACGTGATCTACACGCAGGACGTGTCCGGCGACAGCGCCCCGACCCTGGACGCCGCGGCCGCCGCCGCCGAGGGCGCTGCGGTCGTCAACGCGGTCCTCGCGAAGATCCCGTAGCCCACGGGTGCTGCCAGGCGCTCCCGAGGACGTCAGTGAGCGGAAATCGACCGGATGGCCTACCGTCCCAACGTCGGCGGCTCCGGGGCGACGGTTTGGATCGTAAAGTGATCGAGATTCGGCAATGCCCGCTGAACCTGACGCTCGGCGTCGGCGGCCACCAGTTCTGCCACGGACAGTGAAGTGTCGGCGACGACGATTCGTGCCTCACCGCGAAGTCGGTGCCCGACCCATCTCAACCGGACGGTGGAAACGTCCAGGACCCCCGGGCTGTGGGCCAGCGCCGACCGCGCCCGGTCCACGAGCTCCGGTTCGATCCCGTCCATGAGGCGCCGACCGATGCTCCGCACCGTTCCCCACAGCAAAACGATGATCGCCGCGGAGATCAGGAGACCGACGAGCGGGTCGGCCAACGGGAATCCCAGCATGACGCCGACCGCGCCGGCGACCACTGCAAGCGAAGTGAAGCCGTCCATCCGTGCGTGAACGCCGTCAGCGACGAGGGCCGCCGATCCGATTTTCTGGCCGACCCGGATTCGATAGATAGCCACCAGCTCGTTGCCGGCGAAACCGATCAGGCCGGCGGCGATCACCCAGCCCAGGTTGTGCAGCGGCTGAGGGTTGAAGAACCGGTCAATCGACTGCCAGGCCGCCACGACGGCAGACAGGGCGACGACACCGACGATGAAGAGCCCGGCGAGGTCCTCGGCCCGCCCATAACCGTAGGTGTACCGGCGGGTCGCGATGCGCCGGCCGAGGATGAACGCGATCCACAGGGGAATCGCGGTCAGGGCGTCGGAGAAATTGTGGATGGTATCGGCGAGCAGGGCCACCGAGCCGCTGACGAGTACGACCGCGAACTGCAGGATGGTGGTTGCGAGGAGGATCAGCAGGCTGATTTTGACCGCACGGATGCCCTGGGTGCTGGCCTCCAACGCGTCATCGATCGAGTCGGCGGCATCGTGGCTGTGCGGCACGAACAGGCCATAGAAGAACCCCTTGACCCCGGTCGGGTGCGCGTGGGAATGGCCGTCGCCATGATCGTGATCGTGATCGCGTCCATGATCGTGCTCGTGCTCGTGATCGTGCGTGTGGGCGTGGCCGGGAAGACCGTCTGCGGGGGAGTGCACGTGTGGGGCGCTCATGCGCTGGCCTCATTCCGGGTGTGGTGATGGCGCGGAGTGCCGCCGAGGGAGTGCTCCGCCTGAAAGATCGCATCCGACACGAGTTGACTCGCATGCTCGTTTTCCAGGCGGTAGAACACCCGGGTCCCTTCATGGCGCGTGGTCACCATGCGAGCCAGACGCAGCTTGGCCAGGTGTTGGGAGACGGCCGCCGGTGACTTGTCGACTGCCTCCGCCAGCTGATTCACGGATAGCTCCCCGTCTCGCAGGGCAAGAATGATCCGCACCCTGCTCGCATCGGCCAGCATGCCGAACACTTCAACGGCCAGCTCGACGAACTGGCTGTCGGGTGTGCGGCCACACACGTGAGAATCTGCATCCATACGCAGATTATTGCACAGACGGTTTGCCGAACTCCTTGTGGCGGCGCGGCCTGGGGTCCCGGAGACGTTCAGACTTCCGGTTCTGCTGTCGGCTGTGACGAGAGATGACAGGCGGCTGAACAGCCGGCAAACTTCGGCGGGTTGAGTTGGGCCGGAGGTCGCGATCGGATACTGATGAAGGATGAGCACCATTCTTGACGCCGTTCTCGACCCTGCGGGCCGGGTCGACCGGGTCGTGTGTTTGGCGGACCTGGCCACCAGCGTCGAACAGGTGTCCGCCACAACGCCGATGACGGAGATCGACCGGGTATTTCGAGCGGACCAGCAGCTTCGTTCGCTCGTTGTGCAGGAAGGCGGAGCATACTTCCTGTTGACACGTGAACAGGTGGAGTTCACCCTGACCGGACGGCTGGGGTACGGTCGCGGCCTGCATGCCCGCTCGACGGCCATCCAGATGGTGTCTGAGAATTCCTTCGCGCTTCCCGGTCGGATGATCCTGGCGAACGCGGCCCAGCGCATCCTGGAGCTGCCCGAGGGCAACCGGTACCGGGACGTGCTCGTCCTGACCGACGACGGTCCACGAGTCGTGTCGGTGTCACAGATTTTCGAACGGCTATCCGCGGATTTTCGCTACGCGTCGCTGCACGATTCCCTGACCGGTCTGCCCAACCGTCGGCACTTGGAAGAGAGTGGTGCCGCGGCGATCGGGGGTACCGGGGATATGGCCCGCGTTGCGGTTCTCTATATCGACCTCGACGGTTTCAAGGCCATCAACGACACATTCGGTCACCAGGCCGGGGATGAGATCCTGATCGGTTTCGCTGAACGGCTGCGCCACATTGTCCGCCCCACCGATGTCCTGGCCCGCCAGGGCGGCGACGAATTCGCGGTGTTGTTGATCGACGTGGATGAAGGAGAGCTCCTCGCCATCGCGGATCTGGTCGTGCTCGGCGCGTCGGTCCCGTTCGTCTGCGACGGCCATCTTCTGCACGTGACCGCGTCCGTCGGCGTCGCGATGGCCGGCGATGTCGCAGCGGAACGAGAGCTGACCCAGCTTGACGCGCTGCTCCGCCACGCGGACGGGGCCATGCTCAAGGCCAAGCAGTCCGGCAAACGCCAGGTTGCCCGTCTTGACGGGCACGGTGAGGCCGCGCCGATCGTGCGGAATGCCCTCATCCGAAGGCGACTGCCGGAGGCGTTCGAGACCCGCGCGTTCAGTTTGCGCTACCAGCCGCAGATGGATCTGGCCAGTGGCGACTGCTCGGCGGTGGAGGCGCTGCTGCGCTGGACCGACCCGGTTCTGGGCGCGGTGTCGCCCGCGGAATTCATTCCGATCATGGAACTGTCCGGCGACATCCACCGGATCGGAGAAAGGGTCATCAACGAGGTGTGCGCCCAGGCCAGGCGCTGGCTGGATTCGGGAACCCCGCGCCGTATCGCCGTCAACGTGTCTCCGCTCCAACTCGCGGCCCGAACCATCGTCCCTGAACTGGTCGAGGCACTCCACAGGCACGGCGTTCCCGCGTACCTCATCCAGGTCGAAATCACAGAGGGCGCGGCGATCACCGACCTGCCGCGGGCGGTCGGTCAACTCCAACAGCTCCGGGATGCGGGGATCAGCATTGCCCTGGACGACTATGGCACCGGCTTCTCCTCCCTGTCCCTGCTGCGCAGCCTGCCCCTGACCACGGTCAAGATCGACAAGACCTTTATCGACAACATCGATTCGGCGCCCTCCGACGCCCTGCTCGTGGGCGGGATCATCGACACCGCCCACGCCCTCGGCCTCAAGGTCACTGCGGAAGGTGTCGAACGGGAAAGCCAACGCCGGCTCCTGCGGGATCTGGGTTGTGACACGGTGCAGGGCTACCTCATTTCCCGGCCTGTCGCCCCGAAGGATCTTTCGTAACCGCGGCTGGAACAATCGGGCCGGCCACCCGCGGCGCAGCGGATTGACGATCGGGCCGTTCGGCAGGACTATGGCCTCGTGAGCACTGATGAGGAACTGAGGGCCATCGCGAAGGTGGTCGATCGACTGGCCGAGAGATTCCCTCACATTCCACGGTCGAGCATCGAGCGAGCGGTCCTCGAAGAGCACAAAGCCCTGGATGGGCGGCCGGTCAGAGAGTATGTTCCTGTGCTGGTTGAACGTGGTGCCAAGGGGCGCCTGCGTGGTCACGGCGCGGCAACGACGTCATAGAATCAAGCGCCCACGACCTGCTCCGGGGGAGTGACGGAGGTCTGTCCTAAGCTGAGCCCATGATCAGTGATTCAGCGGCCAAAGTCGCCCGTACGGCCAAGCGCAGCGACAGTCTGCAGATCCTGGCCCGGCTGGGCTTCGCCGTGAACGGTTTGTTGCACCTTCTCATCGCCGGGCTCGCCATCGCCATTGCGGTCGGCGGAGGTGGCACCGCCGATCAGTCCGGTGCGTTCGGGCAGCTGGCGGCGAGCCCGGGCGGGGTCTTTGTGCTGTGGGCCGTCGTGGTCGGCCTGTTCGCCCTCGGGTTGTGGCTGCTCCTGGGCGCGTTCCTGATTCAGGGAGCCGATCCCAAGCGCAAATGGTCGCACCGAGTGGTCGAAACGAGTAAGGCGACGGTTTACCTCGTTCTCGCGGGGACGGCTGCCACGTTCGCGCTCGGAGGAACGACGAATTCGGCCGGCAGCACCCGTGACACCAGTGCCCGTCTCATGTCGGCCCCGGGCGGTGTGTTCGTGCTGCTGGCTGTGGCTCTGGTCGTGCTCGCCATCGGCGGCTACTTCGTGCGCAAGGGTGCGCTCAAGAAATTCACCGCGGACATCTCGGTGCCGAGCGGCCCCGCCGGATCGGCCATCATCGCTCTGGGGATGGTGGGCTACATCGCCAAGGGCATCGCGCTGGGTGTGATGGCGGTTCTGATCGGTGTCGCCGCGCTCACGCTGGACCCGAGCAAGTCGACCGGCCTCGACGGGGCGCTGAAAAGCCTGGCCGCGCTGCCGTCCGGCGAGATCATCCTGACGGCGATCGCCATCGGGCTCATCGCCTACGGGGCGTACTGTTTCGGTCGGGCGTGGCGCGCCCGGCTCTACTAGACGCCCCTCGTCTCCTCTTTCGTCTCCTCTTTCGTCTCCTCTTTCGTGCCCTCGAGACCTCGCGTCTCCTCGGGAACGCGCGCGGTGCGCCAGGTGTCGAAGGCGATCACGCCGCCGACAATGATCAGGGACAGCGAAACGGATGCCAGCGCATCCGTGGCCCAGTGGTAACCCAGATAGACGCGGCTGACGGCCGCGGCAACGATGCAGACCACGGCGAAGCCGAACCCGGCGACCGTTCCACGGATGCTCGCGCGACGTGAGAAGACGAGGTAGGCCGTGAGCAGCACGAAGTCTGTCGCGCCGAGGACGTGCCCGGACGGGAAGGAGAACGAGGGATCGGGGCCGAAGAGCATGAGTTCCGTCGGCGGACGGTGGCGGTTGACCGAATGCCCGATGATCTGGCCCAGCACGACGCCGACCAGCATGGCCGCAGCCAGGATCACGGGTCGCCGCGCGTGCTTGCCGATGACACCCCAGGCGAGCGTCAGGACGAGCAGGGTGATCGGTAGCGCGATGGGCCCGAAGAGAATGGCCAGACCGATCATGACCGACGTCAGAGCGGGCGAGCGCCACGTGGCCAGCCACGCCTGCACTGGTTCGTCGATGACGGTCAAGCCGTTTTTGTTCAGCACGGACAGGAGGATGACCGTGAAGAACACGGCACCGAGGCCGGCCAGTACGATCGAGGTCAGGTAGAGCCGGCGGCGGGAGGCGGCTTCGAGCATCCGTGGTTCGACCATGAGCTTGTCGTGAAGGACCGACCAGGAGAACCGTCCGGGTGGCCGGCTTCTGGCGAGCTCGTGCTCACCGTCGAGTTTCGCGGCCAGTGGCGCCCAGATGACGACGGCGACGCCGATTCCGAGCAGCAGCGCACCGATGGTGTCGGTGAGCCAGTGCGCACCCAGGTAGGTGCGGCTCATCATCATGACGATCGTGTATACCGAACCGGCCACCCAGACCCAGACCCGCGGAAAGAGGATGCCCAGAACCACGGCCATGGTCGCGGCGTTGGCGACGTGCCCGGAGGGGAACGATCCGAAATCGAGGTTCGTCATCAGGTTCTCCGGGCGGGCCCGACCGAAGAGATTCTTGAGCAGCTGCACGACTCCACCGGTCACCACCGTTGCGGCGAGAAAGTAACCGGCGGCCCAGGGGCGTTTCGCCAGCAGCAGGGCGACGGCGATCACAACGGGCAGGATGATGATCGCGACCAGTCCGCCGCCCAGGGTGTCCATCGCCAGGGCGAGGGTTTGCCAGATGGGCGCCCGATTCTCGATCAGCTCTTTCATCCACTCGGTGTCGATGGAGAGGGGCAGGCCCTGGTCGCGCACCACGATGAGAGCGCCGAGGATGAAGGCCAGTCCGAGGGCCATCAGCCCGCTCACCAGCGGCCACCAGTGCGTGACGCGCTTGGCGCGCGGCTTCGCTGCAACTTCTGGGTTCATCTGCGCGTCCATCAGGCAATGCTAGAGGGTCCGGCGCGATCGAAAGACGAGCGGTGCAGGGCGATCCGTGCCCTAACCAATTCGACGGAGATTTTGCCCAAAACGGGCTGCAACAGGCCTGAACGGGCGTTTTTCCGCAAAATCTCCGTCGAATTGGTTCCGTCGAATTGGTTCGACGCGCTTGGGACAGGAACTGTCGCAGACGGGTGGAGGCCGGGCCCCGGGCGTCGGACTGGCCCAGTGGCTGAGAGGGAGTCTGCCCTGAACCAATGCCTAGGCTGTACCCATGGCCACAGTCATCCTCGTGCGGCACGGACGCACCACCGCGAATGCCGACGGAATGTTAGCCGGACGCGCCCCCGGCGTCAGGCTCGACCAGATCGGGCAGGAACAGGCAGCCCTCACGGGCCAGCGCCTGGCGGCGGTGAACCTGGTCGGCGTGGTCTCCAGCCCCCTCGAGCGCTGCCGGCAGACCTCGCAACTGATCCTCGACCACCAGGCCGGCTCGCTGGTGGGGCCCATCACGTCGGCAACGCCGGGCTCGGAGGGCTCGCCTCGCTCGCCGGGCACCCTGGTGGAGGAGGAGGGCATCACCGAGTGCGACTACGGAGAATGGCAGGGCCGGGCCCTCGGCGATCTCGCCAAGGAGGCGCTGTGGTCGGTGGTGCAGACCCAGCCGTCCGCCGCCGTGTTCCCCGGCGGCGAGTCGCTGGCCGCCATGCAGGCCAGGTCGGTCGCCACGATCCGCCGTCACGACGCGGCGTTCGAGGCTCAGCACGGCCCGGGTGCGGTGTGGGTGGCGGTGAGCCACGGCGACATCATCAAGTCCGTTCTGGCCGACGCTCTCGGCATGCATCTTGACCTGTTCCAGCGCATCAACGTCGGTCCGGCATCCGTGTCGATCGTTCGATACGGCGTCAATCGCCCGAGTGTGCACGCCATCAACACCGACGCCGGCGACCTCTCCTGGCTCGGCGCAGCCACCCCCTCGGCCGACGCGCAGGTCGGTGGCGGAGCCGGTCAGGCGCCGCACACATCCGGCCCCTAAAATACCCACATGCCAACTATCGTCCATGAGTTCGCCTGGCCGGATCGGGTCGTCGTCGGCACCGTCGGCCTCCCCGGGTCACGCAGGTTCTACCTGCAGGCGCGCACCGGGGCTCACCTGATCAGCATCGGCCTGGACAAGCAACACGCGGCTGTGCTCGCGGATGCCGTCGATGAGATGCTCGACGAGTTGCGGGCCCGCGAGGGCAATCCGTTCGGCATCCCGACCGACACTCCGATCGAGCTCGTCGACAACGAGCCGCTGGAGCAGCCCCTCACGGAAGAATTCACAACCGGCGCGATGAGCCTGGTCTGGGACCCCTCCACCGTGCAGATCGTGATCGAGGCGCACCAGGCCCCGGGTGAGATCGAGAGCTTCGCCGAAATCCTGACCGGCCCCAAGGAGCCGCAGGGATTGCTGTTGGTACGGATGCCTGTCGGCACCGCCCGGGCATTCGCGAAGCGCACGCACGAGGTGGTCGGGGCCGGTCGACCCCTCTGCCCGCTCTGCGGCAGCCCCATCGACCCGGACGGGCACGTCTGCAGCTTCCCCGACGGCCCCTGACGATGGCCGCCGACTTCGCCGACGGCGAGCTCGAACTCACCGGCCGCATCACGACGGCCTCGAACGCGACCTTTCTCGGCAGCATCGGCGGCGTGGTAGTGGTCTACAAGCCGATCGCCGGAGAGCATCCCCTGTGGGATTTCCCGGACGGCAACCTGGCCGGCCGGGAGGTCGCGGCCTACCGGGTCTCGCAGGCCTTCGACTGGAACGTCGTGCCCCGCACCTGGCTGCGGGGCGGCCCGATGGGCCCCGGGATGGTGCAGCTGTGGCAGGAGCCGGATCCCGAACAGGATGCCGTCGATCTGGTCCCGTGGGAAGCCGCCCCGGCCCCGGGCTGGCGCCGGGTCTTCGACGGCCGGGACGAGCACAATCGGGCGGTGACGCTGATCCATGAAGACTCGGCCGCGCTGCGACGGATGGCCGTGTTCGACATCGTCGTGAACAACGCCGATCGCAAGGGAGACCACATCCTCGCCATGCCGGGCGGGCACCGGCACGGCGTCGACCACGGACTCACGTTCCACGCCGACCACAAGCTGCGCACCGTGCTCTGGGGCTGGCTGGGCGAAGAGCTCAGCGCCGACGAACTCGCCGGCATCGACCGGGTCACGTCCCGGCTGACCGGCGAGCTCGGCGACACCCTCGCCGAGCTGCTCAGCGACGTCGAGATCGCCGCCCTGGCCGCGCGCTGCGATCGGCTCCGCACTGAGGGCCGGTTCCCGGCACCGCGGGGCGACATGCCCGCGGTGCCCTGGCCACTGTTCTGACTTCCAGAACTTCTAGATCAGGTTGCGTTTCTCGATCTGTTCATAGCTGCTGGTCGCATCCTTTAGTTCGCCCCACAGCGTCACCTGGCCACTGGCGAGGGAAGCCTTGACGTCGATGATCCGCTGGTTGCTGCTGCCCCGGAACTGCAGGCCCGGGTCGCGCTTGCCCAGTTCGAACCGGCCGTCGACCAGAACGTCGATCGCGCCGAGCAGGGCGAGCTTGTCCGCACTTTCCAGCAGCAGCTCTTCGAACGTGTAGCCGGTCCAGCACCACACGTCCTTCGACGAGCCGAGTTCCCGGCGAACCCGGTCGAGGAGCGACAGGCACACCCCGGTGTTGAGGAACGGCTCGCCGCCGAGCAGGGTGAGGCCCTGCACATACTCCTGGCCGAGGTCTGCCAGGATCTGGTCCTCGAGTTCACCGGTGTACGGCTGTCCGTAGCGAAAACTCCAGGTGGCCTCGTTGAAGCAGCCCTCACAGGCGAACAGGCACCCGGACAGGTACAGGCTGCACCGCACCCCCTCGCCGTCGACGAAGACGAAGGGTTTGTAGTCGCCGACGTGCTGCTGGCTCAGCTTCTCCGACAGCCACTCGCCGGGCTGGGGGTTACGCATCCGCGGCCACGGATGCGGCGGCATCCGCCCCACGGATGCCGGTGGCGCCGGCCATGTGCTTGACCCGGGAGGTGATCTCCGTGTGCCGGCCGTGCACCATCGGGCGGGCCTGCGGGTTGCCGAGGTAGCCGCAGGTGCGCTTGACGACGTCGCAGGTCATCGGGTCGGCGTTTCCGCACTCGGGGCATTCGAATCCGCGCTCGGTGGCGTCGAAGTCGCCCGAGAAACCACAGGCGTAACAGTGGTCGATCGGGGTGTTGGTGCCCAGGTAGCCGACCCGATCGTAGGAGTAGTCCCACACGGCCTCGAGTGCCTTGGGGTTCTGCTGCAGGATCGGGTACTCGCAGTAGTGGATGAACCCGCCGGAGGAATACGTCGGGTAGATCTTCTCGAAGTCCAGCTTCTCGAACGGCGTCGGGTTCTTGCGCACGTCGTAGTGGAAGCTGTTGGTGTAGTAGTCCTTGTCGGTGATGTTCGGCACGGAGCCGAATTTCTCGGTGTCGAGTCGGCAGAACCGGTCGGTCAGACTCTCGCTCGGCGTCGAGTACACACTGAACTGGTAGCCGTACTCGTTGCTCCACGCAGTGGTGCGCTCGTGCAGCGTGCGCAGGATGTCGATGGTGAAGTCACGGGCTTCGGTGTTGGTTTCCCAGTCGCCGCCGTAGAAGGACGCGGCCACCTCGTAGAGGCCGATGTAGCCGAGGGACACCGTGGCCCGCTTGTTCTTGAAGAGGGTGTCGACCGGCTGGCCGGCCGACAGGTGCTGGCCGAAGGCGCCGTAGACGTAAAGAATCGGGGCGTTCTGCGGGGTCGCTTCCTTGCACCGCTCGATTCGAAAGAGCAGAGCGTCGCGCGCCGTGCTCACCCGCTCGGCGAGAATGCTCCAGAACTTTCCCTTGTCGCCGGCGGCCTCGAGGGCGATCCGGGGCAGATTGAGCGTCACGACTCCGAGGTTCATCCGGCCTTCGGAGACGTCGTTGCCGTCCTCGTCGGTCCAGCCCTGCAGGAACGAGCGGCAGCCCATCGGCACCTTGAAGCTGCCGGTGAGTTCGACGATCTTGTCGTAGTTGAGGATGTCCGGGTACATGCGCTTGGTGGAACACTCCAGCGCCAGCTGCTTGATGTCGTAGTTCGGGTCGGCCGGTTCGAGGTTGAGGCCCCGCTTGACGGTGAAGATCAGCTTCGGGAAGATCGCCGTGCGCTTTTCGCTGCCCAGCCCCTCGATCCGGATCTGCAGGATCGCCTTCTGGATCTCGCGCTCGAACCAGCTGGTGCCGAGGCCGAAGCCGAGGGAAGTGAACGGTGTCTGCCCGTTCGAGGTGAACAGGGTGTTGATCTCGTACTCGAGGCTCTGCATCGCGTCGTAGATGTCCTTGAGGGTCTTCTCCTCGGCGTACGGCTGGTGCTGCGACTCGTCCGTTATCCACTTCCGGGCGTCGGCCAGGTGCTTCTCGAGGTTCTTCTCGGCGTAGGGGGCGAGCACCTCGTCGATGCGGTTGCCGGAGCATCCGCCGTACTGGGTCGATGAGACGTTAGCGATGATCTGGGAGATTTGGGCCGTGGCCGTCTGAACCGACCGGGGCGGATCGACGTCGGCGTTGCCGATCCGGAAGCCCTGACTCAGCATGGTCTTGAAGTCGATGAGGCAGCAGTTCGTCATCGGCGCATAGGGGTGGTAGTCGAGGTCGTGGTAGTGCAGGTCGCCCTTCTGGTGGGCGTTCGCGACGTGCGGGGGCAGCATTTTCAGGCCGATGGCCTTGCCCACGGCTCCGGCGGTCAGGTCGCGCTGGGTGTTGAAGACGTCGCTGTCCTTGTTGGCGTTCTCGTTGACGACCGATTGGTCTTTGCTGATCAGTTTGACGATCGAGTGGTTGATGTCGGTGGCTTTGCTGCGTGCGAAGTCCCGCTGGATGCGGTAATTAATGTATGCCTCGGCTGCGTCGTATTCCTTGCTGTCCAGCAGGGCATGTTCCACGATGTTCTGCACCTCGTAGATTTTTATGTCCACCGCGAAGCGGGAGGCTATCTCGCGATTGACGCGAGCGACCAGATCACGGATGGTGCGGTGCGTGAGCGGGGTCAGCTCACCGTTGACCTCCGTGAAGCTCTTGGCGAGTGCCGCGTAGATGCGGGCGTCATCGAAGGCGAGCCGGCGTCCATCCCGTTTGGCCACCATGAGCGTGCTCGGAGTGTTCCCCGTCGGGACGGTTCCTGCGCCGGGGTTTTCCATTTTCAACACTCTGTGCCATCTCCTTGGGGTCAGCACCCACGACAATCGGGCGGGGGGTTGAGCCGGGCGAAGGAACCATATGTAGTGGTTGGGGTGTGATCTCCATACTACCTGTAGGGGTTGGCGGCGATTCGCTTCGGCTCGCCGCGGCCGCCACCGAGTTGGTGAGACGGATACCGGGCGACGTACGATCAGTGAATGCCCCCGCCCTCACCGTTGCCGCAACGCCACGGGCTCGATGCCGCCTGGGTGAGCACGCCCGATCGGGACCGCGCCCGGCCGCATCCGTGGCCGACCATGGGCGCCTGGTTGCTCGAGCGTCTCGCCGAGTTCGTCGATGTCGCCGCTTTTCTGGCCGGGGAGCGCTTCGCCTATCAGTCGGGCGAGCCGGTCGTCGGCAGCGACCCCTACCAGCCCCATACCTTCGTCTGGTTTCATCGCGACCTCGCCGATGAGGCCTTCGTGCCCGGTATCATCCACGTAGTCCATCGGGACGCCCGACTCGTCGTGATCGACAAGCCGGCCTTTCTGTCGACGATTCCGCGTGGTCGGCACGTCCTGCAGAGTGTGGTGGTGCGCCTGCGCGCCGAGTTGGGGCTGCCCGAGCTCTCGCCGTTGCATCGCCTGGACCGGGTGACGTCGGGCCTTCTGGTCCTCGCGACCGAGCGACGGTGGCGCGGGGCGTATCAAACGATGTTCCAACGCGGCGAGGTCGGCAAGACGTATCGTGCGCTGGCCCCCCTGCGGCCGGAACTTGATCTCCCCGTCACCGTCCGCAACCACCTCGCCACCAGGCGAGGCCACTGGCAGGCCGAGGTGACCGACGATCCGGCCAACGCCGAGTCGCTGATCGAGCTGGAGACCGTCCTGCAGGGCGGTGTGCAGGACGGCGTGCAGGACATCGGCGTCTATCGGCTGACGCCGCGCACCGGCCGCACCCATCAGCTGCGGATGCACATGCTGGGCCTGGGGATCCCGATCATCGATGACCCGGTGTACCCCGTCGTTCAGGATGTCGCGATCGACGATTTCACCCGGCCGCTGCAGCTCCTGGCGAGTGAGGTGACGTTCACCGATCCCATCGACGGGGAGCTGCGCCGGTTCGAGAGCGTGCGAACACTTCCGTTGCCTGCCGAGGCCGCGCGGGCCGAGTGATCAGCAACCGACGTTTGTCTTGTCCTGGTCCAGTTGCAGCACCGCGACGATGTTCTGCACGGTGGCGGAGTTCGGGTCGTAGCCCACGGGGCGGTAGCAGCTGACGAGAACCAGACGGTTGGGGATGGCGTCGGTGAGTTCGTCGTTGTTCTTGTACTGCGCTTTGTCCAGCTTGAGGGACTTCTGCTCGACGTAGCATAGCCTCCCGTTTGCCGTGTCGATGCTCGCGACGGCTCCGGGACGCAGATCCTTCAGGTCGTTGAAGACCGCGGTGTCAACCCAGGAGTGTCCGTACAGGTAGACCGTATTGGTCGAGTCCGTGCCGGCCAGACCGCCGGCAATGGTCGTGTCCCAGGCGATGGTGGTGAGTTCGGTCGGATCGAAGCCGCCACGGCTGTCGATCATCGACTGCGTGTATTTGGAGACGGCTCCGTCGATCCCGATCGAGGGGACCGTGAGACGCAGCGGCACGGATGCGTTGATCACGACATCAGGCGCAGGTGTAGCCGAGGGAACGTCCGGGGCAACGGGCAGGGGCGCGGCCGGTGTCGCCGGTGTGACGCGGTGAATCGAGGGTGTCGGCAGGGCCGTCGGGGCTGTCTCCGGGCCGGTCGGGTGGAGAAGGATCCACCCGACCGACATCACTAAGAGAAGCGCCGCTACTCCGCCGAGCAGCGCCGGTTTAGCGACGGGCACCAATCCGGCGTGCGGCGAAGGCTGCGGTCAGCAGCCCGGCCAGCAGCAGCGCTCCGGCCCCGAGGAAGACGGGGGAGTCGTTACCGCCGGCTGAGACGTGCGTGAAGCCGTCGGTCTTGGAGTCGTGCAGTTTGTTCTTGGCGACCGGCGACGCCTTCGGTGTGGGCGTCGTCGAGGAGGCAAGGCTGATGTTCTTCAGCGAGGCGGCGCAGGTGACGACGGATCCGCCGCCGTTGGCCGTGTTGTTGCACTGGTTGATCGAGACCGGCAGCTGCGCGCTCATGGTCGAGGGGGTCACCGTGCAGGTGACGCGATCGGAAGCGCCGCCGCCGTTCACTGATCCGTTGCACTGGGTGATCGTCGCGCCGGATACGTTGGCGGGGAACGGGTCGCAGTTCAGGGTCGGTGCGGTGCCTTCCGCCCCGGATCCGTTGCACTGGTTGACGGTTGCGCCGGTGACGCCCGTGGACGCCGCCCCGGTGATGTTGTTGGTGACGTCTACGTTGCAGATGACGCTGGCGCCGCCGCCGTTCGCGGCATAGTTGCACTGGCTGACCGATGTGGTGAGCGCGTCATAGCTCTTCGTCGAGGTCGTGCAGGTCGGCTCCGTGTTCGCGGGGCCGTGGCATTCCTTGACGGTGACGGTGGAATTGGCCACTCCGGTGGCGACGTTGAGGTTGTTGACCACGGTCACGTCGCAGTTCAGGCCCAGACCGGGGGTGTTGTCCACATTGTTGCACTGGGCGATCGTCTCCGCAGCCGACGCGGGTCCGCCGGAGGGGGCGAACGTCAGGCCCAGAACCGAGAGGAGGAGCGCCGCGGCGAGGACGGAAACTCTCATCATCGGCGTGCTGAAACGAGAAGCGCCGATGGGCGCGGGGTTAGTCAAAGCCGTGTTCACAGCACTCCTCAAATAGGGGGAAAGGCTACCATGCGGCCTCCCCTCAGGCCGAATGCCGCAGATCGTGCGACGCTGGGTGCATGGACCTGGAGGTAACGCCCGCGTTGACCGTTCCCGAGCGCGAACTCGGCTGGCGGTTCTCGCGGTCCTCCGGTCCGGGCGGTCAGCACGTCAACACGTCCGACAGCCGGGTCGAGCTTTTCTGGAACGTCGCCGAGTCGGCGGCGCTCTCCGATGAACAGCGGATGCTGCTGCTCTCCCGCCTCGCCAAACGTCTCGTCGACGGGGTGATCACCGTGACAGCGTCGGAGCGGCGCTCCCAGTTGCGCAATCGAGAAATCGCCCGGGCCAAGCTCGCCGACCTCGTGGCCGGATGCCTGGCTCCCGCCGCGGCGCCCCGCCGGCCGACGAAACCCACCCGGGGTTCGGGCCGTCGGCACCTCGCCGCGAAGCAGCAGCGGTCGGCAACCAAACGTCAACGCCAGCGGCCGACCGCCGAGTAGCCGCGGGGGCGCCCCAAAGGGGGCGCCCCGCGGGGGCGTCTACCGAACGAGCAGCACCTGCCGGAAGAACGCCGCCAGTTCCTCGGTCTCGGCCAGGGGCAGCACGTTCGCCACGTACTGGTCCGGTCGAACCACCACGACGGCGCCGCCGCGGTCGATCCCGCGAAGTTCGAAGATGTCGTGCTCCGGGTCGGTGGAGTACACCTTCTCGTAGTCGATCAGCTCGAACGGGCCGATCTTCGGCAGGAACGCGGCCGGAACGCTGCCGATGTCCACGCCGGTGTGGTCCTGCTGGTAGATCACTTTGACGTCGAAGACACTGTCGATGTCGGTCCCGCCGGGAGTGTGCAGGATCAGCGGGGACTCCGGCGACGTCTGCAACCATTCGGCCCAGTCCGAGAGCGCCGAGGCCTCACCGGATGCCGCGGCATCCGCGAACGCGTACAGACGCCAGCGGCCATCCGCTCGGTGGTGGTGTCCGAGCTGCACGGGGTTGGCGTCTCCGACGCGCACCACCGAGGCGGACTTGAAGCGCTTGCCGAGCGGGAACCCTGCGGCCAGCGGCTGGTCGGCCGCCGCACCGATCAGCATCGACGGCGGGTATTCCGTCATGAACCCGGACGGGAACTCCGCCGTCCGAGTGTAGAAGTCCTCCAGCGGCACCTCGAGGTCCTCCGGCCTGGTCGCCATCAGGGTCGACCACTGCTTGTCGAAGTCGATCAGGTTCCTGGCGATGACCTGACGCTCGGCCGAGTACGTGCCGAGCAGGGATTCTGGGCTGCGGCCTTCGAGTACATAGGCGAGCTTCCAGGCCAGGTTGAAGCCGTCCTGCATCGACACGTTCATGCCCTGACCGGCCTTCGCACTGTGCGTGTGGCAGGCGTCGCCGGTGATGAAGACCCGCGGTGTGCGGGTGCCGACCTCGGCCGGCAGCACGTCGTCGAATCGGTCGGTGAGACGGTGGGCGACCTCGTAGACGCTGTGCCAGGCGACGTTCTTCACGTCCAGCGTGTAGGGGTGGATGATGGCGTTGGCCTTCGCGATGATCTCGTCGATCGTCGTCTTGCGCACCGCTCCGTTGTCGTCGGCGGACACCTCGCCCAGGTCGACGTACATGCGGAACAGATAGCCGCCCTCACGAGGGATGAGCAGGATGTTGCCGCCGGTCCCGGACTGGATCGCGCACTTCATCCGGATGTCCGGGAAGTCGGTGACCGCGAGAACGTCCATCACTCCCCAGGCGTGGAACGCCTGGTCGCCGGCGAGCGTGCAGCCGATGGAATCGCGCACGGCGCTGCGGGCGCCGTCCGCGCCGACAACGTACCTGGCATGGACGATACGCTCCTGGCCCGCCCGTTCACCGTCGGTGTGCACCAGCGTCACCGTCACGGGGTAGTCGCCCTCGTCGGTGTTCACCAGGCTGCGGAAGTCGAAGCCGTAATCCGGCTCCATCCGCGTCGGCGAATTGGCCATCACCTCTGCGAAGTAGTCCAGCACGCGGGCCTGGTTGACGATGAGGTGCGGAAACTCGCTGATGCCGGCCGGGTCGTCGACCGCGCGGGCGGAGCGGACGATGCGGGACGCATCCGTGGGGTCCGGCGTCCAGAAGGCCATCTCGGTGATGCGGTACGCCTCCGCGATGATGCGCTCCGCGAAACCGAACGCCTGGAAGGTCTCGACGCTGCGGGCCTGGATGCCGTCGGCCTGGCCGATCGCCAGGCGCTCGCCGCGACGCTCCACGATGCGAGTCGTGATGCCGGGGAAGTGGGAGAGCTGGGCGGCGGTGATCATGCCGGCGGGACCCGTTCCGACGATGAGAACGTCGACGTTCTCGGGGAGCTCGTCGGGGCGATCGATGCCGACCCCCGCGGCGTCCTGAATGCGCGGGTCTGTGGACACGTATCCGTGGTGGTGGAACTGCACGGCTTCCTCACTTCTTTGTGGGCGGATCTGCGGGCGAAACGGACGTCACTGTCGTTGCGTGCTGGCTGTTGCGGGTAAAGCGCGCGTTCGATAATAGAACGCAGAGTTCGATTATCGCTTCACTAATGATATATCATATGGCTGCCCGCGCCAGGAGACAAGCGCTAGGGGACAAGCACCGGCTTCAGGTTCGGCAGGGCCTCACGGATGCTGCTGACCACGCCCGCCTCCGCGTTCGACGCCGCGGTGTGGCGGGCACGCGCACGGATGCTTGCGTGCGCGTTGGCCATCGCGTAGGAGTGCCCGGCGGCGTCGAGCATCTCGGCGTCGTTGAGGTAGTCGCCGAATGCCATCGTCTGCTCCCGGCTGACCCCCAGATGTCGCTGCAGCCGCACCAGCGCCCGGCCCTTGTTCGCGCCCCGGTGCATCACATCGACCCAGTTCGGGCCCGAGACCACGACATCGGCCGGCAGCCCCAGGCCCCGGATGGCCGGGCCGCTGCGCGTCTCGGCCCGGCCTGCGTCGTAGATTGCCAGCTTCAGCACATCGTCATCGAGGCAGGCGGCGTGCACGTCCGCAACGATCTCGACGGCGGCGTAATAGCGGCGGACGTGGTCGACGAAGGCCGCATCGGTGCGCTCGATGTAGGCGGTCCGGGCGCCGCAGACGACGATGCCCAGGTCGGCTCCGTCGGCCACGGTGGTGCGCACCCACTCCACGAGCGGGGCGATGGCCGCGTCCTCGACGGGTTCGCGGTGCAGGCTGGAGCCGCCCTGCATCACGCTGGTGCCGTTTTCCGCGATGTAGATCAGTCCGTCGCGCTCGCCGAACATGCCGTGGAGGGTCTGGTACTGCCGGCCGCTGGCGGGAACGAAGACGATTCCGGCCCGCAGGAGGTCATCGAGGAGAGGCCAGAACGCGTCCGGCACGTGGCCGTCGTCGTCGAGCAGGGTGCCGTCCATGTCCGAGACGATGAGACGGATGTCGGCAAGCTCTGCGGGGTAGGACACTGCGGCGGCTTTCGGTCGTTGTTGATTCCCTGGGAATCCCCGAGTGTTTGCTCGCGTTCCTCGGAAGGTGGCGACGACGCTGTCTCTCCTGATGATGTCACCTCCAGGATCAGCGCCCCACACCGCCGGTTCGGTGTTCAGCTACCAATCGCACCGTCTCGGTGTCGATTGTGTCCGCAGGAGAGCCCGCCGACACCGTCATCCCTCGCGCGGCGGAGTCCAGGGTTATCGTTGCCAAGGTTGCCCAGCGGTCGCCTAGAACGGCACCATCCGCGGGAACGCAGCAGAGCTGGGCCGGGTCACCGGGTTGGGATACGAGGAACGGCAAGAGGCCTGACGCATCAGGCGGAAGCGGCGAAAGACGTACCCGGTCTGTCAGCGTTGCGAGGCGCAACTGAGAGTCCGGGTCGTACAGGCCCGGCTTTTCGCCCTGGGCCAGCCGGTCATCGAGGAAATGGTTCGTGTGGAGCAGCACGTCGTTCTGCGGCTGGACAACCGCTGCACCCACCGGGCTCAACTCAACGATCACGGCGCCTTCCGGACTCACGACGGTAATGGCGCTGGATGTGCTGACGGGTGCGCTGAGCAGAATGTCGACCGCCTCTGCAAGGGTTGACGCCTGAGCCAGCACCCGGGCTCCGACCAGGTGCACGGGAACCCCGTCGGCCCGGTCGGCCCGGTGGCCCAGGATATTGAGCAGAATGCCGACGCCGGCATCGTTGATGCCGATTTTGCTGATGATGCCGTACTCGGTCAGGCCGACGAAGTCGCGGGCGTTCCCGCGTACCTCCTGCAGGTGCCAGTGGTCCGACAACTCGTCATGCCAGTCCCACGTTTGGGCGCCGATGGGATTGTTCCGCGCGTTCACGATTGTCGAGCATTCACCCGGCTTCGCACCGAGGCCTCCAGAGAGGATTTCGGTGCGTGCGTTTAGGGCAGCCACCTGCCAGACGGCGAGTCCGGAACCCTCGGCGGTTCCCTCCATCTCCGAGGCCAGGTCCATGCACCATTCCCTGGTGGCCCGCAGCGCGAGTTCCGCGTTCAACTGCACCGTCTCCGGGCTGATGCCGGCAGTGGCGAAGAGAGCGAGGTAGATGGAGAGGCTCTCGGCCAGCACATCGCGGATCGCGCGGCCGCGTTGCAGACCGCGCCCGAAGGGATCCGTTGAGTCGACTTGGATTGTGATCGGAGGGTCAGTGATCATGAGGTGATTTCCTCCCGAAGGGCACGGATAACGCCGCGCTGGGGTTTCCAGCCGGGGCGAGGTGCACACTCGAGAAGCAGTTGAGTGTACGGATGCTGCGGGTTGGTCAATACTTCGGCGGTGGAGCCGCGCTCCACAATGCTTCCGCGGCGCATCACGACGACCTGATCGGCGATCATCTGTACGACCGACAAATCGTGTGTGATGAAGAGATAGGTCAGCCCCCTGGACTGGCGCAGCTCGGTCAGGAGGGCAAGGATTTGTGCCTGGACGGTGACATCGAGCGCCGCCACAGACTCGTCCAACACGATGACGGCAGGATCAGCGGCGAGGGCGCGGGCAATGGCCACGCGCTGCCTTTGGCCGCCGGAGAGCTCGCCCGGAAGCGCTCCCAGCTGGTGCGGTTCCAAGCCCACCTGTGCGAACAACTCGATGCAGCGCGCCCGTCTGGCCGCACGATCGAGGGAGGTGTGGGCGCGCAGGACCTCGTCTACGGCGGTCTGCACCGGCAGGCGGCGGTTGAGTGAACTCTGCGGGTCCTGGAAAACCATCTGGATCTGACGCGCCCGGCGGCGCAATTCGCGCCGGTTCGCCTTGGCTGCGACCGGGTGGCCCGCAACCCTGACGGTGCCCGAGTCTGAGGTCTCCAGCCCGACGATGATGCGTGCCAGCGTGGTCTTGCCTGACCCTGACTCGCCGACCACGGCCAGACAAGACCCGGACTCGACCGTCAGCGTGACCGCATCGAGCGCCGTCACTGCCCCGCTGGAGTGACCGGTGTGAAACGTCTTGGTGAGCGACTCGACGGTAATCGCGGGCGTGGTCATTCGGCGCCTCCTGCTGTGCGGGTCCAGATCACGCCGGCCGGGCGGGAGTCCATCAACTCCCGTGTGTAGTGATGCTGCGGATCGTCGCGGAGCTGTTCCGGCGCGCCGGTCTCCACTACGACGCCGTCCTTCATGACGTTGATCCGGTCGCAGATCGCGGCGGCAAGGTCGAGATCATGGGTGACGAACAGCATGGCCATGCCGAGTTCACGCCTGCAATCGTCAAGGATCGCCATTACCTCCGCCTGGGTGGTGACGTCAAGGGCAGTCGTCGGCTCGTCCGCGAGCATGAGTCGCGGTCTCCCGGCGATCGCCCCCGCGATCACGACCCGCTGGAGCATTCCCCCTGAGAGCTGGTGTGGGTACGAACCGAGGACGCGGTCCACGTGGTCGATGCCGACCTGCTCGAGGAGCTCGCCGGCGCGGAGCCGGGCTGATCGAACGGAGAGCCCCTGGGCATCGTGCATGCCCTCGACGAGGTACTGCCGGATGGGAAGCACTGGGTTGAGCACCGCGTGCGGGTTTTGGGCGATCATCGAGACGTCCCTTGCGCGCATCAGGCGTAGCGGCTCACCCCGCAGCGCGAGCACGTCGATCCCGTCGAGGGTGATGCTGCCGGTGACCCTAGCATTTCTTGGTTCAGTGCGGAGAATCGACCGCAGGGTCATCGACTTTCCACTGCCCGATTCGCCGACCAACCCGACGGCCTCGCCGGAATCGACGGTGATCGACACGTTATTGAGGATCTGGCGCGACGAGTGCTCACCGGCGATGGCTAGGTTGAGACCACGAATGTCCAGCATCAGGCCTTCCTTCCGGCGGCCGCGCGGCCACCCAGTCGTTCGCCGATGTAGCCGAGGGCGGCCACGGTCAGCACGATGCACAACCCGGCAAGGACACTCTCGGCCGGGTATCCCTTGAGCAGGGATTGCTGCCCGTTGGAGACCATGAGGCCCCAGTCGGCCTGGGGTGGCTGCACACCAAGACCCAGGAAGGACAGGGCGGCGAGTTCGATCATCGCGAAGCCAAAGTTGATCGTCGCCCCGGTCACGATGAGTGGAGCCACGTTGGGCAGCAGGTGCCGGGTCGTGATGGTGACACCGGAGATACCCTGCAGCTGTGGCGATCGTGTGTAGGGCAGGTTACGTTCGCGCATGGCCGTGCTGCGGATGACTCGGGCCGTGTACGGGATGTACGCGATCGACAGAGCGAGCGCGGCTGTGGTGAGGCTGGGTCCGAAGACGGCGATGGCGAGCATCGCGAGCAGGAGGTTGGGGAATGCGAACAGAAGGTCGAGCACCCGACTCATGAACGAGTCCACGATTCCACCCCACCAGACGCTGGTCAGTGCCAGCGTCGTGCCGAAGACCGCCGTGATGACGACCACGATCAATGGGCCGGTCAGGCTGGAGCGCGCTCCCCAGAGCAGCCGGGAGAAGATGTCTCTACCTGCCTGGTCCGTGCCGAGCAGGTGGGCCATGCTGGGGCCTTGGTAGCGCTGGGTGACGGAGCCGATGGTCGGGTCGTAAGGGGCGATGATCGGTGCCAGCAGGGCGCCGAGCACAACCAGGGCGACGAAGCCGACGGCGATGGAGCCGAGGGGGCCCATTCGTTGAAAGAACCTGCTCACTTGCTGCGCCTCGTTCCTACCCGCGGGTCGATGGCTGCGTACAGCACGTCGACGAGCAGGTTGATGATGCCGAATGCCGCGACCAGGATGATCGCGATTGCCTGCACGACTGCGAAGTCTTTTCGCTGAACCGCTCCCACCAGCAGAGTGCCGAGCCCGTCGAGGGTGAAGGCGTATTCCACGACGAAGGATCCGGCGATCAGCCCTGCGATGTGAACGCCGACAATGGTGCTCACCGGGAGCATGGAATTGCGTATGACGTGGCGGCGCAGGACGAGCATGGCAGGAACTCCGCGGGCACTCGCCATGACGGAGTGCTCGGAGTCTCGCTCCTCCCGAATGGCGGTGCGGGTGATGCGGGCGACCACGGCAGCGGACGGCAGGGCAAGGGCGAGCGCCGGGAGCGTGAGGTGCCAGATGCGATCGAGAAGGCCCGTCCCGGAACCGAAGACGGGGAACCAGCCCAGGCCGACGCTGAAGATGCTCATCAGGAGCAGAGCCGCGAAGAAGGTCGGAACAGCGAATCCCAGGTTGGAACCCAGGAGCACGACCTTGTCGACGATTCCATCGCGGACGCCGGCCCCGATGCCGAGTCCGACACCTAGCACCACGATCACGATGGCTGCGAGCAGCACGAGCATCAGCGTGGTGGGCAGGCGGTTGGCGAGCAGATCGCCCACTTCTTGACGGTTGGCAAGGGACTGCCCGAAGTCGCCCTGTAGAACGTTGGTGAGCCAGTTCCAGAAGCGGACGAAGAAGGGGTCATCCAGTGAGTACTGTTCGCGGATCGCGGCCAACACGTCCGGCGAAACGGTGCGCCCCTGAACCAGGAAGTTCTCCGGGCTGCCGGGTGCCGCGTACATGGCGGCGAACACCAGGAAGCTCGACACAACGAGCACCCCGGCCAGAGCGAGCAGCCTTCGCGTCATGAACATCACTGAGATAACCCCTTCTCGATCCCGATCAACTACTTGGCCGCGGCCCCGAGGTCAGCGGCCCAGGGGTAGTAGAGGTAGACGAAGGATGCCGGGACGCCCGTAACCCGCTTGTTGAGGAACAGTCGCACCGAGGGGTCGGCGATCGGGATCCAGGGCAGGTCTGTCATGGCGATGTCCTGGATCTGATTCACGAGCGCAGCGCGCTTGTCTTCGTCGGTCGTGGCGGCGGCCTCGGCGAGCAGGTCGTCGACCTCCGGGTTGCTGTACTCGTTGTAGTTCTGAGATCCGCCGGTGCCCATAATGGTCCGGAGGAAGGCGAGCGGGTCCGGCACGTCCATGTAGTTGTTGGTCACAAACGCGTCGTGGCCCTCGCGTGCCTTCGGGTCTGAGAAGAACGCACCGAACTGGGCGCTCGGGATTCCTTCCGGCTCCACCGTCAGCCCGATGGCAGCAGCGCCGTTGGCGATCTCCGAGATGATGTCGGCGTAGTACGTGCGCTCGGAGGGGTAAACGATCTTGATCGGCTGAGTCAGGTCGACCGTGGCAGCCTTGAGCGCTTCCTTAGCTCCGTCGATGTCGACGCCGGTCGGCGCGAGCTTGGCCCGGCCGGATTCGAACTTTGTCGTGCCGTAAGCCCAGCCGTTGTCGGGGATCAGCGATCGGGAGGCCTGGGCCGTTCCTTCAAACACCGTAGATGCGATGGCTTCCCGATCGGTGGCCATCATGAGGGCCTTGCGCACGGCAGGGTCAGCGAACGCGCCCTTGCCGGTGCCGATGATGGCGACCAGCTGCAGCGAACGTCCGAGGTTGAGAGTGCCCTCGGTGGAGTCCTGAAGGGTGCTCAGCGCACCCAACGGCACGTCGTAGGAGCCGTCGATGGCACCGGTGGACAGGGCGCTGGCGATGGCTGCGGAGTCGACGATGAAATTGATGTCGACCTGCGCGGTCTTGGCTGCCCTGTCCTCGTTCCAATAGCTGTCATTGCGCTGGAGGGAGATGGACTGGCCCTCGTTCCAAGCGCCGACGGAGAAGGGGCCCGTGCACATGACCAGGCCGGCGGGGGTTCCGTAGCCTTCGCCGGCGGCTTCGCGGTGTGCCTTTTCCACCACAGTGCCCACGGGGGTGACCATGTAGGAGTTGAAGGTCGCATCCGGTGCCTTGAGCTTGACGGTGACCTCCCAATCACCGGTCTGGTTGATGGAAGCGATGTTGTCGACAATGCCCCCGGCCCAGTAGCTGCCCTCGTTCGGGTCGAGCTGACGACCCAGGCTGAAGAGAACGTCCTCGGTGGTCATCGGCTGGCCGTCCCAGAAGGTGACACCCTGACGCACGGTGTAGATGTACGTCGACGCGTCGGGGCTTTCCACCTTCTCGGCCAGGTTGGGTGTGATGCTGTAGTCGGGCTGCAGCTGCATCAGACCTTCGCAGAGGTTTGCGACGACAGTGTTCTCGGGGTAGTTGAAGGCCTTGATCGGGTCGAGCGATGCAGGCTCGCCGAAGGGTAGGTTCCAGGTGGCGAGGTCGAGCTCGCCAGCGGCCTCTGGCGTGGTGACCAGGAGATCGTCGGTGGCGAGGCTCGGGCCCTCGGAACTCTGGGGCGCACCGGCGCAGCCGGTCAGAGCCAGGGTGAGTACCGCCAGAGCGGTGACTGCTTTCTTCTTCATATGGAGCCCCTAATTTTCTTGGAGAGGGAGATGGCGGACCGTGCAGTGTTTAGGAACCTAGCGGAACAAAACGTTTTGGTCGAGAAATATGCAAAACGATTTGTGAATTGATTTGACGGAGTAGAGTGCTCCTCGTGAGCACTTCAGGTCGGCGAGTCACCATTCACGATGTCGCGCGCAATGCCGGGGTTTCGATCACAACTGTTTCTCATGCCCTGAACGGCAAGGGTGTGGTGGCGGAGGCCACGCGGCAGAGAGTCCTCGATGCCGCCTCGAGCCTCGGCTACAGCGCGGATGCGATCGCGCGGGGGCTCCGCAGCAATCGTCTCGGCATTCTCGGGCTGGTGATCCGCCCTCTCGACACCCTGGATTCCTACCTGCCGGTCGGTGTGGACTACTTCGTGCGGTTCGCCGGGGCCGCCGCCGTGGCCGCGCTTGACCGCGGGTTCGGGTTGATGCTGGTGCGTGACCCGACAACCGGAAGCGTGCCGGGGATCGCGCTCGCCGTGGACGGCTTCATCATTTCCGATCCGGTCGGCAACGATCCCGTGATCGGATTGCTGAAGCGCAACGGCATCCCTCTGGTGTCGGTGGGCCGAGACGTGGAACGGCCTGACTTTACTGACTGGATCGGAACGGGCACCGTGGCCGATGCGGCGGAGGTCTTCGCCCACCTGCTCGACCGCGGCGCGCGGCGTGTCGCACTCGTCGCCGGTACGGATGCCAATGCCTGGAATGCGGACAGCGAGATTGCCTATCGCTCCTGGTGCGCCGGACGGGGCCAGAAGGCGATCGTCTACCGGGAGGACGAGCGTTCCGGGGAGAGCGGTGGTCGAATCGTCGCCGAGGCGATGCTGCAGTCGGGGGAGCCGGTACCCGACGGAATCTACTGTTTGACGGGGCGGCATGCCTCCGGACTGCAGGCGCGTCTCTGGGAATCGGGCATCACCATCCCCGGAGACGTGATGATCGTTGCCGGGTCTGATTCCGAGCAGACCCGCAGTAGCACTCCGGCGATCACCTCCGTAGACCTGAGCCCGGAGGAAACGGCCACAGCGGCGGTCAATTTCCTGCTCAGCCGGCTCGATGGTGACTCGCGGAGCGGCCCGCCGTCCGTCAAGAACGTGCTGCGTGCCCGCGAGTCGACCGACCGTCCTGTGGTCTGATTCCTCGCATTCAGCCGCGCAAGCGGTCCTGGAAACCCCACGACTGGCCGTAGCCGGCGGGCTCGGGTGCCTGCATCAACTCGAGGAAAGGCTTTGCATCAAAGGCTTCCGGGCCCAGTACTCCGACGCCGCCCCACTCGCCTCCGGCGAGCAATTCCAACGCAATCACCGGATTGAGTGCGGTCTGCCACACCACGCACTGGGCGTCGTATTCCTTCATCGTCCACTCGTTGTCGCTGACGTGGTACAGGTAGACCTCTCGGGGGGCACCGTCCAGCCCCAAGCCGGTGACCCATACGCCGGCGCAGGTCTTTCCCGTCATTCGGGGTCCGATTGACGCCGGGTCAGGCAGGCAGGCCGCGACGACGTCGCGGGGAGCGACCATCGCGGAACCGGCCGCGGCTCGCACTCGCACCGGTTCGACGCTGTCGAGGCCGAGCAGGTGCAGGGTCTTCAGAACGCCGATGAATTCCTCACCGAGCCCGTATTTGAAGGTGACCCGCTTCGCTTCTAGCCAGCGCGGCATTAGGAGCACCTCTTCGTGCTCAACGTTCACGCACTCGACCGGGCCGATCCCCTCGGGGAAGTCGAACATCTCGGGCTCGCTGAACGGGGCCGTCGTGAACCAGCCGCGGTCCCTTTCGAAGATCACCGGAGGGTTGAGGCACTCTTCGATTGTGGTCCAGATGCTGAACGACGGTGCGAAGATCTCATTGCCGTTCTCGTCCCGGACGATCAGGTTCGCGCCATCACGGGTGCCGAGTTCGTCGATCTCGCTGAACAGGTGGTCGGAAGCGTACCGCGCGAACACGTCAGAGAGCCCCGGCTCCACGCCCATCCCGACCAGGGCCAGGCGTCCGGTGTTCTCCCAATCGGCGGCCTGCGCGAACTGCTCGTCGCCGAGTTTGACCCCGGTCTGGGCGAGCGGGTCGGTGGGATGCGGCTTTGACATGCTCATCGCCATGTCGACGTAGTCGGCACCGGCAGCGAGGGATCCCGCGAATATGCTGGAAACGAACTTCGGTTCGACGGCATTCATCACGTGGGTGGCCCCGTGCTCGAGGGCAACTGCTGCCACCCGCTCGGGGTCTGATGCGTCGATCTGCACGGCCTTGAACCGGGCGGAGACGTCTTCTCCGTGCTTGGCTGAGATCGAAGCGACGGTGCGCTCCGCGCGGCGGAGGTCGTAGTCGCTGACCACGATCAGTTCATAGAAGGAACGGCGAGCGATGATCTTGGCGAAAGCGTCGCCGACGCCGCCGGCTCCAACTAGAAGAATTTTCATTCTCTGAAGCTATATTAGGCTATCCGTCATTGTCACCCAAAATAACGGACGTAAACAACCAAAACAAGTCCAAAAAGTACGGAATCCGCATTCCGTGGTCGTGCAGGCAGGCGGCCGGGATTCAGTGCGCGAACTGCGAGGAGCGTCGACGTGTCCGATTTTGATTTCTTCAGTGGCGAGGGACTCGTCCGCCCGGACATCACCACGACGGACGCCGAGTCCATGGCGGCGTCGCTTTTCGGGGTCCTGGGCACGGCCCGCGAACTCGGCAGCCAGCAGGACCGCAACTTCCTGATCACGCGCCATGACGCGGCTCCAGGCGCCCAGCGGTACGTGCTCAAGGTCGACAACCCCGCCTTCTCCGCCACGGAGCTGGCCGCGCAGGACGCGGTGATGGAGTACCTGTCCGCACGCGGGATGCGGGTGCCGCGGCCGGTGCACGGACTGAACGGCAGCATCCGTCAGCACTGGCCGGCCGCGGAGGCCACCCTCCCCGTGCGGCTGCTGACGTTCATCGAAGGGCCCTCGCTCGAGGCGCAGGGCTATCTGGCCCCGCCGGTGGTCAGGGCGCTGGGCCGGCTCTCGGGCACGACGGCAATGCACCTGCGGGACTTCGCGGCGGACGGGCTCGACCGCACGTTGCAGTGGGACCTGCGCAACGCGAAAGCCGTGATCGACCTGCTGGTGCACTGGGTGCCCGAGGAGGAGACCCGGGCGCGGCTGAGCGCCATCGCCGACAGCGCCGCCGCGCGCCTCGCGGGCGTGGTGTCCGGCCTCCGGCTGCAGACCATCCACGGGGACATCACCGATGACAACGTGATCTGCCGGGTGCTGCCGAACGGCCACCACCTGCCCGAGGGGGTCATCGACTTCGGCGACCTCGGAACCGGGTGGCTGGTCGCGGAGCTCGCGGTCACCACCGCATCCGTGCTGCACCACGTTCCGGACAATCCGTTCGCGGCCCTCGAGGCGATCGTCGCCTTCGACGAGGTGGTTCCCCTGACCGACGACGAGATCGTAGCGCTCTGGCCGCTGATCGTGCTCCGCGGGGCGGTGCTGGTGGCCAGCGGCGAGCAGCAGGTGCGCATCGACGAGGACAACGACTACGCCCGCCACCGGATGGACGCGGAATGGCACGTGTTCGCCGCGGCCAGCGCGATCGGCTGGGAGGAGGCGGAGGCGGCCATCCGGCAGGCGCTGGGCCGGCCGTCCCGGGCCGGTGCCGAGCCCGAAACGATCGCCCCCGACAGGATCGTGCCGCTGATCCCCGCGCTCGCCGGTGGCGACTGCGAACTGCTCGACTTCACGGTGACCAGCCCGGCCCTGGCCGACGGCCTCTGGCAGCAAACGGATGCCGAGGGGCAGCTCGCGCGCGCAGCCCTCACCCGTCGCCGCGTCGCCGTCGCCCCCTACGGCCAGTTCCGGCTCACCCGGACCCAGTCGCTGTCGCGGCGGGAACCGCACACGTTCGCCCTGTTCACCGAGGTCTTCCTGCCCGCCGGATCGGAGCTCATCGCGCCCGCGGACGCCGTGGTCACCGCCGTCGAGGTCACAGAGGAGGGTGACGGGGACAGCCTGGTCCTGGCCCTGGCCGGGATCGAGCTGCGCATCGGCGGCGTCACGTCGGGTCTCACACCCGGGGCAGCGGTCGCCGCGGGGGAGACCCTGGGCGTTTCGAGCCCGGCCGGCCGGGTGACCGTGCAGGAGCTCACCCGCCCGGGCCTGCCGGCCCCGCACTTCGCGCAGCCCTCCCGCGCCGCCGCCTGGGCCCGACTCGCCCCGGACCCGGCGCGGTGGCTCGGGATGGCGCCGCAGGCATCCGTCGTCGACCCCGCGGGGGAGCTGGCCCGGCGCGCCGCCGTCATGGCCGCCGCGCAGGAGAAGTACTACGAGCAGCCGCCGCAGATCGAACGGGGGTGGCGCGAACTGCTCATCGACACCCGGGGCCGCTCCTACGTCGACATGGTCAACAACGTCGCCGTGATCGGACACAGCCACCCCCGGTTCAGCCGGGCCGTGGGCGACCAGCTGCGGCTGCTGAACACGAATTCCCGGTTCCTCTACTCGGCGCTGGCCGACCTCTGCGAGCGGATCGTGGCCAAATCGCCCGACCCCGGCCTCGACACCGTGCTGCTGGTCAACAGCGGGAGCGAGGCCGTAGACCTGGCCCTGCGCCTGGCCCGGATCCACACCGGCCGGGGCGGCGTCGTCGCCCTCCGGGAGGGCTACCACGGCTGGACGATGGCGTCCGACGCCGTGTCGACCTCCGCCTTCGACAACCCGCACGCCGTGGCCTCGCGGCCCGACTGGGTGCACATCATCGATGCACCGAACTCCTATCGGGGTCGGCACCGAGGCGCCGCGGCGGCGGCGGACTACGCGGCCGATCTGGCGCACCTCCTGGCCGACCCGGACGGCCCCGGAGGCGACCTGGCCGCCTTCATCTCCGAGCCCGTGCTGGGCAACGCCGGCGGCGTCGTGCCCCCGGAGGGCTACCTCGACCTCGTCTACGAACAGATCCGTGCCCACGGCGGGCTGTGCATCGCCGACGAGGTGCAGGTCGGCTACGGCCGCCTCGGCAGCCACTTCTGGGGCTCGGCGCAGCAGGGCGTCGTCCCGGACATCATCACCGTGGCCAAGGCCATGGGCAACGGCTATCCGCTCGGCGCGGTGCTCACCCGCCGCGACATCGCCGAATCCCTGGCCCGCGAGGGCAACTTCTTTTCCTCGGCCGGCGGCAGCCCGGTCAGCTGCGTCGCGGGCCTGGCCGTGCTCGACGTCATCCGGGACGAATCCCTGCAGGAGAATGCGGATGCCGTCGGCCGGCACCTGGCGGGCCGGCTCGCGCTCCTCGCGGAGCGGCATCCTCTGATCGGGATGGTGCACGGCATGGGCCTGTATCTGGGAGTGGAGCTCGTGCGCGATCGGGACTCCCTGGAACCGGCGACCAGTGAGACGACAGCGATCTGCGAACGGATGCTGGAGCTCGGCGTGATCGTGCAGCCCACCTCGGAGCGGCAGAACGTGCTCAAGATCAAACCGCCCCTGTGCCTGAGCCGGGAGAGCGCCGACTTCTTCGTGGACCGGCTCGACGAGGTGCTGCAGGATGGCTGGTAGCATGCCCGACGTGCCTGACCACCCGACGTGCCTGACCACCCGACGTGCCTGACCACCCGCGCGCCGACCACCCCAGTGCCGAGCACCCCAGTGCCGAGCACCCCAGTGCCGACCACCCCAGTGCCGAGCTGGCGGCGCTCTGCGAGCGCGGTCTCGACTGGCGCACCGACCTGTCGCGGGTGCTGCCGGACTCGTCCCGCGCCCGCCACGCCGCCGTGCTCGTGCTGTTCGGTGTTCTCGACTCCGCGCCCGCGAGTGCGCCCGCCAGTGGGCCGGCGCGGACGCCGGGGCAGGGGAACGGGCACGTCGGACGAGATCTGGATGTGCTCCTGCTGCGGCGGGCGGCCACCCTCGGGAGTCACCCGGGGCAGATCGCCTTCCCGGGCGGCCGACTCGAGGCCGCCGACGCCGGCCCGATCGCGGCGGCGCTGCGGGAGGCCGTCGAGGAGACGGGACTCGACCCGCACGGGCTCGAACCGCTCGGCACCCTTCCGGCGCTGGCGGTGCCCGTGAGCAACCATCTCGTCACGCCCGTGCCGGCGTGGTGGACGCGCCCGTCCCAGGTGGCCGCGATCGACCACGACGAAACCGTCGACGTGTTCCGGATGCCCGTGGCGGACCTGCTCGACCCGGCCAACCGGGTGAGCACGACGCACACCTACGGCAACCGCAGCTACCGCGCCCCGGCGTTCACCGTCGACGGCAAACTGGTTTGGGGGTTCACCGCCATCGTCCTCTCGCGCATGTTCGAAGAGCTCCGCTGGGCGACGCCGTGGGACCGCGACCGGGTCGTCGAACCCGACAGCTGAACGGAAATCGGGGGAGAAGTGCTCTGCTCCGGGGTAACGTATGCCGATGACCCCGGATACCGAGCTTGCCCCGCAGAGACCGCACTATCGCAGGGCCTGGCTCGACGCCAAGCTGATCGGGCCGCTCAGCATCGCCGCGCTCGTGGGCGCCCTCGCCGTGCTGTGGGTCGTGTTCCGGCCGGCCGGCGAAGGTCTTCCCCAGCTTCTCGGGGAATTCCTCGGCGCCGAGGGCGTGCTCCTGCTCTCCATCGGCCTGGTTCTGATCAGCACCCTCCGCTCGGTCGAGCAATGGTTCAACGGGATCGACCACGCCGCGCTGTGGCACCGCAGGGTCAACATCGCCGGGATGGTCGCGATCTCCCTGCACGCCCTGGTGACCGCGGACGTGCAGGCAACGGACATCGGCCCGAAGCTCGGCCAGATCGGGCTCATCGGCCTCGCCCTGCTCACCGTCTGGGCGATCGCGCCGCGCTGGCTCTCGTTCGTGCCGAAACGGCTGCGGCTGCAGGTGCTGGGGAGTCTCCCCAGAGTGACGGGCTCGAGAGTGGTGCGCCTGGCCGGCATCCCGTTCCGCAGTTACGCCCTCTGGCGCTTCGTCCACCGCTTCACCGGGGTGTTCGTCGCCTTCGGCTTCGTGCACGGCCTGCTCGACGGAAGCATGTTCGGCTCGGCCGTGCTCCGGTGGACCTACCTCGTCATCGGCGGCACGGGGCTGGCCTTCTACCTCTACCGGGAACTGCTCGCCCGTCGCTTCGCCCGCACCTACGACTACCAGGTGGAGTCCGTGCAGCCGATCTCCGACAAGCTGGTCGAGATTGCGCTGAAGCCGCTGGGCCGACGCTTCGAGTACCGGGCCGGCCAGTTCGCCATCCTGCACCTCGAGGCCAGGGACGGCTGGCACCGGCATCCGTTCAGCATCGCCAGCGCACCCGCGGACGCCAACGTGCGGGTCGCGGTCGGGGCGCTCGGGGACTTCACCTCCGACATCGCGAACCTGGTCGCCCCGGGCATGCCGGCGGTGATCAACAGCCCGCACGGTCACTTCGACTACCGTCGGGGCACCGAGCGGCAGGTGTGGATCGCCGGCGGCATCGGCGTCGCGCCGATCCTCAGCTGGCTCCGGGACGCCACACCCGGCACTCTGCCCACCCGCGTCGACCTCTACTTCAGTTCCCGAGGGCCCGCACCGTACGGCGCGGAGATCCGCGAGCTGGCGGCCCGCCACGATTCCATCCACCTGCACCTGATCGACACCTCAACCGAGCCGCGGCTGAGCCTGGCGGGCGTCCTCGGGGCGGCCGAGTGCCCGCCCCGGGAACTGTCAGCGTTCATCTGCGGGCCCGAGGTGATGGTGAACGCCTTCCAGAAGGGCCTGCAGCGGTCAGGCGTCAGGGCGGCGAACGTGCACCGGGAGTACTACAACCTCCGTTGAGCGCCGGGGCCGGGTGTGAGAGCCGGCGGGCCCGAGATCGGTCGGCGCAAATGCTCCCTAAAAGCTCTGATTGCGGCAGACTGTAACGACACGAACCCGGCCTGCTCCGGCAGCAACGGGCCCATTCTCAATCGGCGTCAGCGAAGAAACCTGTGGAGAAAACATGAACAAATACGTAGTCACGAACCCCGCCACCGGGGCCAGCGGAACCAGCTTTGCCCTGGCAACGGACACGGAGGTGACCGACGCCGTCGGCACCGCGGACCGTGCCCACAGCGACTTCTCCCGCCGCACGTCGGTGGCCGAGCGTGCCGCCCTGATGCAGCGCGTCGCCGACTTGCACACCGAGCGCCGCGAGCACCTCGCCGAACTCATCGTGCGCGAGATGGGCAAGCCCGTCGAGCAGGCGCTCGGCGAGGTCGACTTCTCCGCCGACATCTACTCCTACTACGCGACCCACGGCGAGGCGTTCCTCGCCGACGAACCGATCGAGCTCCTCGGCGGGGAAGGCTCCGCCTTCATCCGCAACGCCTCCCTCGGCGTGCTCCTCGGGATCATGCCGTGGAACTTCCCCTACTACCAGGTCGCCCGCTTCGCCGGCCCGAACCTGGTGCTCGGCAACACGATCCTGCTCAAGCACGCCTCGCAGTGCCCCGAATCGGCCGCCGCCATCGAGCAGATATTCACGGATGCCGGCTTCCCGGAGGGCGCGTACCGCAACCTCTACGCGTCCAGCGCCCAGATCGCCGACATCATCATCCCGGATCCCCGCGTCTGCGGCGTGTCCCTGACCGGTTCTGAGGGGGCGGGAGCCGCCGTCGCCGAGGTCGCAGGCCGCAACCTCAAGAAGGTCGTGCTCGAACTCGGCGGATCCGACCCGTTCATTCTGCTCAGCACGGACGACCTCGAGGAAGCCGTCGACGCCGCCGTCGAGGCTCGCATGGACAACTCCGGCCAGTCCTGCAACGCGGCCAAGCGGTTCATCGTGATCGACGGCCTGTACGACGCCTTCGTGGAGAGCTTCACGGCGAAGATGACCGGCAAGATCCCTGCAGACCCCCTGTCTCCGGACACGACGCTGGGCCCGCTCTCGTCCCTCGGTGCCGCCGAGGGCCTCGAGGAGCAGCTCCAGCGCGCCGAGACCCAGGGCGCCACCGTTCACGCCCGCGGGCGCCGCGACGGCGCCTTCTTCTCGCCCACGGTACTCACCGGAGTCTCCCCGCAGAGCGACGCCTACCGGGAAGAGTTCTTCGGCCCGGTCGCGGCCGTCTACCGCGTGCAGGACGAGGCCGAGGCCGTGCAGGTGGCCAACGACATCCCCTACGGCCTGGGGTCCTACCTCTTCACGACGGATCCGGAGCAGGCCCTGCGCATCGCCGATCAGATCGACGCCGGGATGGTCTTCATCAACGGCTCGCTCCTCGACGGTCCGGAACTTCCCTTCGGCGGAGTGAAGCGGTCCGGCTTCGGACGGGAACTGGGCCGCTTCGGCATCGCGGAGTTCGCCAACAAGAAGCTCATCCGCATCCTGAAGTAACGCCGGGGGTTACCCGGGGCGCCGCTCGGGCGGCGACGTGACCGCCGGTCATCGTCGCCGTCCGGCCGCGATCATCCGCTCTTCGTGGCTTCCGAGGCGTAGCCATCCACGCCGACCGGGTCGATGATTGCAGGTGTGACGGGCTGGAGCGTGCCGATGGGTCGTGGGGTGTGAACCCCGCGGCGCTGCGGGTGCAGCGAATCTACCTGGTCCTGCTGCTCGGCAACACGCTGGCGGCGTCGTTCATCTGGGGCATCAACACCCTGTTCCTGCTCGACGCGGGGCTGTCGAACTTCGAAGCCTTCGCCGCGAACGCGTTCTTCACCGTGGGCATGGTGATTTTCGAGATCCCGACCGGGGTGGTCGCCGATACGGCGGGGAGGAAGGTCTCCTATCTGCTCGGGACGGTCACCCTGTCCGTCACCACCGGGCTGTACTGGATGCTGTGGCTCTGGCATGCTTCGTTCGTCTGGTGGGCGGTCGTGTCCGTGTTGCTGGGGCTCGGCTTCACCTTCTTTTCCGGCGCGGTGGACGCCTGGCTGTTCGACGCGCTGACGTGGACCGGGTACACCGGCAGCTGGGAGGCCGTGTTCGGCCGCGGGCTCGCAGTGACGGGCATCGCGATGTTCGCCGGCTCGGTGCTCGGCGGCGTGATCGCGCAGGCGACCGATCTCGGGGTTCCGTTCCTGCTGCGCGCCGGGGTGCTGATCCTGATGTTCCTGTTCGCGTCCGTCGTGATGAAGGACCTCGGTTTCACCCCTGATCGCGGGACGGGTCCGCTCAAGGCGACCCGGAACGTGCTGACCCAGTCGATCGAGCACGGGCTCGGGAAGCGCTCCGTGCGCTACGTGATTCTGTCCGCGCCGTTCGCCTCCGGAGTCGGGATCTATGCCTTCTATGCGCTGCAGCCCTACCTGCTCGACCTCTACGGCGACCCGTCGGCGTATTCCATCGCCGGGCTGGCCGCTGCGATCCTCTCCGTGGCGCAGGTGGCCGGCGGCATTCTTGCGCCCCGGATCCGCGGCCTGTTCGCCCGGCGCACCACCATGGTGATCGGGGCTTCCCTCACCAGCGTCGCCGCGCTCGTCGTGCTCGGCCTGAACAGTCTGTTCTCCCTCGCGGTCGTATTCCTGGCGGTCTGGGGGTTCGTGGTCGCCGTCGCCGCACCGGTGCGGCAGGGTTACCTCAACGACATGATCCCGTCGAAGCAGCGCGCGACCGTGCTGTCCTTTGACTCGCTGTTCGGAAGCTTCGGTGGGGTATTCATCCAGCCGGGCCTCGGTCGCTCCGCCGACCTCTGGGGATACGGGACCTCGCTGGTGATCGGCGGCCTCGTGGAACTCATCGGGATCCCGATTCTGTTCGCCAGCCGACGACAGCGCGATCCCGCCGACACGACCGGGGCGCGGCCTCCGCGCCCCTGAACGCCGCGGTCTGTTCTGACTACAAGTCCACCCGGTCGGCGGCCACGGGCAGAGCCACCTGGGCCGTGGCCGGCTCGGCGTATCGGGTCCGGGTCCGGGCCCGGATGAAGAACTTGCCCAGTTCGCCGAGCAGCAGCAGTGCCACGGCCGGCACCAGGCAGATCGCCCACTGGGCGCCGGTGAGGGGAACGGTGCCGAACACGTCCTGCAGCAGCCGGATCTGCGTGATCAGCATCGAGAGGATGACGGCCCGGGCGAAGGCCCAGAGCAGTCTCGAGTTGGACAACGTGGACGGCCCGAAGGCGCTCTCGGTGGGGTAGCGCAGGTTGAGCGCGACGCTGATGTTCATCAACCCGAGGCCGACGATGGCCATGGTCTGTTCGACCTCGAGCGAGTCATAGCTGGTCTTGCCGATCTGCACGAGGACCAGCGTCGCGGCGGCCATGAACAGCCCCACCAGGAGCAGCCGGATCATCATCGCGCGCACGATGATCGGTTCGTTGAACGGCCGGGGCCTTCGGTCCATGATGCCCGGCGTCGACAGGTCCAGGCCCATCACGGCGCCGATGGGTGCGACGATCGCCATGTGGATCCAGAGCACCTGGGCCGGGTCGAGCAGCGCCGTCCCCGCGATGGCGAAGGCCGACGAGCCGAGGAACGCCAGGATGAACATGAACAGGTTGGCAACCTGGACGCGAATGAACTTCTGCAGGTTGTCATAGACCAGCCGGCCCTGCTCGACCGCGGCCACGATGGTGGCGAAGTTGTCGTCGGCCAGGATCATCTTGGCCGCTTGCTTGGCGACGTCGGTGCCCGTGATGCCCATCGCGATCCCGATGTCGGCCGCAGCGATGGCCGGCGCGTCGTTCACGCCGTCGCCGGTCATCGCGACGATGTGGCCCTTGCGTTTGAGCACCTGCACGAGCCTGACCTTGTGCTCCGGGGCTACCCGGGCGATCACGCCGATCTCGTCCACCTGGCTGTCGGCCTCCGCGTCGCTCATGGCTGCGAACTCCGCACCGGTCACCGCGCGGCCCTCGATGCCCAGCTCCGCCGCAATCGCGGCCGCGGTGACGGCTTGGTCGCCGGTGATCATCCGCACCCGGATGCCGGCCCGCTTCGCCGTGGCGATCGCGGCCACCGCCTCGGCGCGCGGCGGGTCGACCTCGCCGATCAGCGCCGACAGTTCCAGATCCTGCATCAACGCCATCAGGCCGCCGGCCGGGTCGAACGTCGACGGGTCGAACTCGCGCTGGACCAGGGCGAGCACCCGTCGGCCCTGGCCGCGATCCGGTCGTTCTCGGCCAGCACCTTCTTGCGCGTCTCCGCGCTGAGGGGTTCCGCTCGGCCGCCCGGCATCCGTCCCGACGAAGACCGGGAGAGGAGCACGTCGGGGGCGCCCTTTACATAGGCCCGGATCACCGGCCGGCCGTCGGCCCCGGTCATCAGGTGGAAGGTGGCCATGAACTTGTAGTCGGAGTCGAACGGCACCGACGCCACGCGCGGATGACTCCGGCGGAACTCCCGCACGTCCATGCCGCCCTTCTGGGCGAGCACGTACAGGGCACCCTCGGTGGGGTCACCGACCACCTGGCCGTCCTAGATGTCGGAGTCGTTGCACAGTGCGCACGAGAACATCACGTAGTCCAGGTTGCGCTCGGCGTCGCCGGTCGTGCGCTGCACCTGACCGTCGAAGCTGTAGCCCTCCCCACTCACGGTGTAGTGGTGCTGCACGGTTGTGATCTCTCGCGCCGTCATCTGGTTCAGTGTCAGGGTTCCGGCCTTGTCGGAGTTGATGGCCGACGTGGAGCCCAGCGTCGGGGCCGCGGGCAGGACCTTCATGATGGCGTTCTTCCGGGCCATGTTGACCGAGCCCACGGACAGGATCGTCGTCACGACGGCAGGCAGCGCGTCGGGGATGGAGCCGACGGCCAGGGCCACGCCGATGCCGAAGAGCACCGTGAAGGATTCGCCCTGGATCAGGCCCATCACCACGATCGCCACGAAGGCGAAGAGTGCCGCGATGATGATGAAGATGGTGAGCCGGTCCACCTGCCTGGTGAGCGGGCTCTTCTCCACCTTCTGGCTGGCCAGCATGTTGGCGATGTGGCCGACCTCTGAGCCCATGCCCGTCGTGGTGACGAGGATTTCACCGTGGCCGCGGGTCACGTTGGTGTTCATGAACGCCATGTTGAGGCGGTCGCCGAGCGGCACGTCGGAACGCCCGATGGCCTCGGTGTTCTTCTCGACCGCCACGCTCTCGCCGGTCAGGGCGCCTTCCTCCACCTGCAGGGTCGCCGCCAGGATCACGCGGCCGTCGGCGGGCACGCGGTCGCCCGCATCGACGACCACGATGTCGCCCGGCACGATCTGGTCGGCGGGGATCTCGGCGATGTCGCCGTCGCGGCGCACCTTGGCCACCGACTTCATCATCTTCCCCAGGGAGGCCGCGGCCGCTTCAGCCTTGCCCTCCTGGTGGTATCCCAGCCAGGCGTTGAACAGCGTCAGCACGGCCAGCCCCACAGCGGTCCCGTACTCATTGATCAGCAGGCTGACCAGCACGGCGGCGACGAGCACGATCTGCATGTAGTCGCGATAGTGCTTGAAGAACCGCTTCCAGACCGGCTCCGGCTTGGCGGCGACCAGCGCGTTCGGGCCCTTCTCCTGCATCCGCTGCCGGGCCGTGTCGGCGCTCAGCCCCGTGGCCGGGTCCACCCCCAGCCGGCTCGCCACCTCCTCGGGTGTGAGTGCGTACCAGCTCGCCGCCGAGGCGGCAGCCGCGGGCCCTGCGGGGACTTCGTAACTGTGCTTCATGAGCTTCTCCTGATCACCTGTTCCCCCGTGTTTTCTCCCAGCAGTGACTTCTTCGGGCACCGCTGTCCAACGCGGGGCATCGCTCAGTTCGGGGTTGGGATCTGCCGCATCATCAGTGTCGGTTCGCGGTAGTGGCCGGCCTTCTGCCGTTTCGGCAGCTCGACGTCGAGCCCGGGGAACGGTTCGTACGGCACCTGGCTGAGCAGGTGGCTGATAATATTGGGCCGGCCGCGCTTCTTGTCGTCGGTGTGTGCGACGTACCAGGGCGCCCAGGCGGTGTCGGTCGCCTCGAACATGGCGTCCCTGGCGCGCGAGTAGTCGTACCAGCGGCCGTAGGACTTGAGGTCCATCGGCGAGAGTTTCCAGGTCTTGCGGGGATCGTTGATGCGGCTCTCGAGTCGCCGGGTCTGCTCGTCCGCGCTGACCTCCAGCCAGTACGTGAGCAGGATGATCCCGGAGTCTTCCATCGCCTTCTCGACCAGCGGCGTCATGCTCAGGAAATGCTCGGTCTGTTCCGGCGTGCAGAAGCCCATCACGGGCTCGACGCCCGCGCGGTTGTACCAGCTGCGGTCGAAGATGACCACCTCGCCCGCGGCCGGGAAGTGCTCCATGTAGCGCTGGATGTGCATCTGGGACTTTTCCCGCTCGGTCGGGGTGGGGAGCGCCACCACCCGGAACACCCGGGGGCTGACCCGCTCGACGATGCGCTTGATCGTGCCGCCCTTGCCGGCCGTGTCGCGTCCCTCGAAGACGATGCAGATCTTGGCCCCGGTGGATTTCACCCACTCCTGCATGGCGACCAACTCGCCCTGCAGCGGGGCCAGTTCTGCCTCGTACTGCTTGCGGCGGAGCTTCGCCCCGTCCTGCGGTCGGAATTTTTCTTCTTCTTCTTGCCCATAACCGGCCTCCTTGTCGGAAGTGAAGAGCAACAGACCGCGTTCCCCAGTGTTGCCCGGGGTCGGCGACAGGGCAATCAAAAAAATCGCCCCTGAAGATACTCAGGGGCGACTTCTGTCTTTCTTTGAACTGATCAGCTGCCGGAGAACAGCCGGGCGAAGAAGCCCTTGGTCGGGGCGTCATTCTCGTGTCCGCGGCACCGCTCGGCGCCGGGGACGCCGCGCATCACCTGGTCGACGTGCTGACCGCACCCCGCCCATGTCGTTTTCCCGCACTTCTTGCACGTAACCGCTCGGCACATATGTTTCTCCTGTTCGTTGAACTCGTTAAAACCAAGATACCCCATGGGGTATACGGTCACCTATTCAGGCGGTCCGTGGGACGTGGTCGCTGCCGCGCATTCGGACGGCGACGATCAGCCCAGAGGCGGCGGTGAGGACCGCGACGACGGCGACCGCGGCGGGGATTCCGAAGGCGTCGGCCAGCAGGCCGGAGAGCAGCGCGCCCACGGCGAATCCGCCGTCACGCCACAGGCGGTAGATGCCCACGGATCGGGCTCGCCACTCCGGGTGGGCGACGTCCCCGATCGCGGCCAGCAGGGTCGGGTAGACCATGGCCGTTCCGGCGCCGAGCAGCACGGCGGCGACCAGCCAGATCTCGAAGCTGTGGCCGCCGGCGACCAGGCCGAGGGCGAGTGCCTGCACGATCATCCCGCCGACGATCAACCACTTGCGGCCGATCCGGTCGGACAGGCCGCCGGTGATGAGCTGGCCGGCTCCCCAGACGGCCGGGTAGACGGCCGCCAGGATGCCGATGCGCGCGATGCTCAGGCCGCCTGCGGCGAACAGGATCGGGAACAACCCCCAGGCCAGGCCGTCGTTGAGATTGTTGACCAGGCCGGCCTGGCTGACCGAGGACAGCGACCGGTCCCGGAAACTGGTGAGGGTGAACACCTGCCGGTTGCTCAGGTCGCCGCCGGCATGGGCGTGCACGGACACATGGCCGGCCGCCTCCGCTTTCGCGTGCTGGTGTGTTTCGCGCACGAAGACCACCGAGAGCCCGGTGCCCAGGGCGATGTAGACGGCGCCGAGCAGGAAGGGGCCGGGACGCAGCCCGTACTCGGCGGCGATGTACCCGGTGGCCAGGGCCGTGCTGGCCAGGCCCAGGTAGCCGGCCGCCTCGTTGAACCCCATGGCCAGGCCTCGCCGGTTCGGGCCGACGAGGTCCATCTTCATCATCACCGTGGTGGACCAGGTCAGTCCCTGGCTGATGCCGAGGATGACGTTGGCGGCCACGATCCAGCCCCAGGTCGGGCCGAAGATCAGCAGCAACGGCACGGGCAGCGCAATCAACCAGCCGGCGACGAGCACGGGCTTGCGCCCGAACCGGTCGGAGAGGGTGCCGGCGAAGTAGTTGGTGCCGGCCTTGGCCAGGCCGAACGCGACGATGTAGGTCAGCGCGCTCGTGTAGCGGTCGAGGTGGAAGACCTGGTCCGCCAGGAGCGGCAGGACCGTGCGTTCCTGGCCGAGGGTGCCGCCGACGAGGGCGTTGACGGCCACCAGCAGCATGAATTGGGGCAGGTTCTGCCGCAGGCCGAGCGCGACTGTTCCCAGCATCGGTACTCGTTCCGTCGCGGGGGTATTGCGGGCGCTCACGGCGGTCGGCTGCCGAGACTGCCGGTTAGGCGGAGGCCGGTTGGGCCTGGGCGGCGGCCTGCTGGGCGGCGATGGTGGTGCGCACCTCGTCCATGTCCAGGTTCCGCACACCCGCGATGAGCTCGTCCAGGGAAGACGCATTCAGCGCGCCGGGCTGGGAGAACACGAGCACCTTGTCACGGAAGGCCATCAGGGTTGGAATCGAGCGGATGCCGGCGGCGGCGGCCAGGCTCTGCTCTGCCTCGGTGTCGACCTTGGCGAAGGCGATGTCCGGGTGCTTCTCGGATGCCGCGGTGAAGGTGGGCGCGAACATGCGGCACGGGCCGCACCAGCCGGCCCAGAAATCCACCAGCACAATGCTGTTGGTCGTGATGGTCTCGTCGAACGTCTTCTCGGTGATGTCAATGGTTGCCATGCATCCAGAATATACCCCCTGGGGTATTTTGTGCAAGGACTTGCTTCCAGATACCCCGGGGGGTATGTTGGCCTGAAACCCGATCCGCATTCAGACCTGGAGGACTTCGAACCATGGACGTCATCGTTATCGAAACCCCGCAGTTGGGGGACCGCAGCTATCTGGTCCATGACGGCGCTGTCGCGCTGGTCATCGACCCCCAGCGGGACACCGACCGCGTGGAGAACGCGGCCCGTGAAGCCGGAGTCAGCATCACCCACGTCGCCGAGACTCACTTGCACAACGACTACGTGACCGGGGGTTTCGAGCTGGCTCGCTCGCACGATGCGAAGTACCTGGTCAACGCCGCCGACCCGGTGAAGTTCGAGCGGGAGCCCGTGACGGACGGCCAGGTCATCGCGGTCGGAAACCTGACGGTCACCGTTGTCGCCACCCCGGGTCACACCCACACGCACGTCTCCTACATCGTCAGCGACGGCACCACCGAGGCCGTGTTCTCCGGCGGCAGCCTGCTGTTCGGATCCGTCGGGCGCACCGACCTGGTCGCGGCCACCGACACGGTCGGACTCACCCACGACCAGTACGCCTCGGTGCGCAAGCTCGTGCACGAGGCCGAGCATGACGCCGCCCTCTTCCCGACCCACGGGTTCGGCTCGTTCTGCTCCAGCGGCCCGGCGACCGGCGCAGGCTCCTCCACCATCGGAGAACAGCTCACGGCCAACCACGCCCTGACCGATGCCGATGAGGAGCACTTCGTGCGCGACCTCATCGCCAACCTCACCGCCTACCCGTCGTACTACGCGCACATGGCGCCCGCCAACACCCAGGGTCCGGGCCCGGCGAACCTGCAGGTGCCCGAGTCCCTGGACGCCGCCGAACTCACCCGCCGGCTCGCCGACGGGGAATGGGTGATCGACCTGCGCAACCGGGTCGCGTTCTCCAGCAACCACCTGCAGGGCGCCGTGAGCTTCGAATACGGCAACGGATCCAACTTCACCACCTATCTCGGCTGGGTTCTGCCCTGGAACGAGCAGCTCACCCTCGTCGGCGCCCACGCCGACGTCGAAGACGCGATCCGTGACCTGTCCAGGATCGGCATCGATTCCCCGGATGCCGCCATCGGCACCGACCCGCACGCCCTGGCCCCGGACGCCCCGCTCGCCTCCTACGACCGCGTGGGCTGGGACGGGATGCTGCAGGGCCGTGCGGCCGAAGACGTGCTCCTGGACACGCGTCGAATCGACGAGTTCGCCGCGTCCCACCTGCTCGGCGCCGTTAATGTTCCCCTGCACGAGATCCTGTCCCGGATGGACGAGATCCCCGCGGGCAAGGTCTGGGTGCACTGCGGTTCCGGCTACCGGGCTGGCGTCGCTGCCAGCCTGTTGCAGCGCGCCGGACGGGACGTCGTCCACGTCGACGCGAACTTCGGCGACGCCGAGGCTGCCGGAGTCACGATGGCCGCGCAGGCCGCCTGATCCCGTGACGGTGCTCCGAACGGCCGCCCTCCCGGCCGAGAAGCGAAGCCTCCTCGGCATGGGGGCGGCCGTTCTGGCCCTCCACGTCATCGGCTGGGGCACCCTGTTCCTGTTGGTGCTGCCGCACCTGGCGCGGTCCGGCGGCAACACCGCCGTCCTGCTCGGGCTGGCGGTCAGCGCCTACCTGCTGGGGGTTCGGCACGCCTTCGACGCCGACCACATCGTCGCGATCGACAACACCACCCGCCGGCTGGTCGCCGCCGGGCGCCGTCCCGTCTCGGTGGGGTTCTGGTTCGCGCTGGGGCACTCCACCGTCGTCCTGGTCTCCGTGGTGCTGCTGGTCGTCGGCATCAACGCCTTCGCCGGCAGCCTCGCGGACGAGGGTTCCGCGCTCCGCCAGGTCACCGGCGTGTGGGGCGCCGCCGTCTCCGGCGGGTTCCTCATCCTGATGGGGGCCCTCAACCTGTCTTCCCTGAAAGGTCTGCGACAGGTGCTGCGGGACATCCGCGCCGGGCGGTTCGTGCCGAGCGAACTCGACAGGCACCTGGACAACCGCGGCCTGGTCAACCGGCTGCTCCGACCGATGTCACGGCTCGTGGATGCCCCCTGGAAGATGTTCCCGATCGGGGTGCTTTTCGGCCTCGGCCTAGACACGGCGGCATCCGTCAGCCTGTTCGTCTTCGCCGGCGCCCTCACGCCGGAGCTGCCCTGGTATGCGGCCGTGGTCCTCCCGGTCGTGTTCATGGCCGGGATGACCCTGTTCGACAGCGCGGACGGAATCCTGATGAACCACGTCTACCAGTGGGCATCCGTCGACCCGCTGCGGAAGGTGTACTACAACCTGATCGTGACCGGCGTGTCCGTGTTCGTCGCCTTTTTCGTCGGCGGGATGGGCCTGATGTCCATGCTCGCGGACCTCGGAATCGGCGGCGGAACCGCGGACCTGTTCGCGGCGGTCGACCTTGAATTCTTCGGCGTGATCCTGATCGGCGCCTTCGCGCTGGCCTGGCTCTCCGCGACCCTGTGGTGGAGATTCCGCTCCGCCCCTTCACCCGAAAGGCACCCATGATGGAAATCACCCCGCAGCAGGTCTTCGCCCGGCTGGCCGACACCCCACTCGCCGACGCCCAGATCGTCGACGTTCGGGAAACGGCGGAGCTCGCCGACGGCATGATCGACGGCGCCATCCACATCCCGCTCAGTACCGTTCCCGAACGCCACGGCGAGTTGGACAGGGCCAGGCCGGTCATCGTGGTCTGCCGCAGCGGCCGCCGGAGTGCCAGCGCGGCCGATCAGCTGTCCCAGGTGGGGTTCGACGCGTATACGATGGCCGGCGGCATGCTCGAGTGGGCGGCCCTGGGCTTCCCGACGGTCGTGCCCCTCACGCACTGACTCACGCACTGGCTCACGCACTGGCTCACGCACTGGCTCACGCACTGGCTCACGCACTGGGCCAGGGTGGGCGGTACTGTCGAGACCATGCCGCATCCCACTGCCAGCTCTCTCCCCACCTGGTCCTCCGTGCTCGTGGTCGTCGCGCACCCCGATGACGAGTCATTCGGGCTGGGCGCGATCCTCAACGCCTTCTCCGGTGCCGGAGCCGGAGTCGACCTGCTCTGCTTCACCCAGGGGGAGGCGTCCACGCTGCACGGAGTCCCCGGGGACCTCGCCCAGGTGCGCAAGGCCGAGCTGGATGCCGCGGCGTCGGCCCTGGGCGTGCAGCGGACCACGCTCCGCGACTACGCGGACGGTGCGCTCGACGCCGTGAACCTGGACACTCTGGCGGCGGAGGTGGTCGCCGCGGCCGAATCCGCGCGTCCCGACGGGCTTCTGGTCTTCGACGACTCCGGCGTGACCGGTCACCCCGACCACGTTGCGGCCACGGCGGTCGCCCTGGCCGCGGCAGAGACCCTGAACCTCCCGGTCCTGGGTTGGACCCTTCCGGGCAGCGTGGCGCTGGACCTGAACCGGGAATACGGAGCCGCCTTCACGGGGCACCCCGACGCCGAGATCGATCTGCGGATCAGCGTCGACCGGGAGAGGCAGCACGCCGCGATCCAGGCTCACGCCAGCCAGGCCGTGCCCGGAAGCGTGTTGTGGCGCCGGCTGGAACTGCTCGGCGACGCCGAGAACCTCCGCTGGCTGCGCCCGCCGACCTGACCACCCCGCTCCCACCCCCCTCGCGAACCAATTCGACGGAGATTTTCGCCTAAAACCCCCTTTTTGGAGTGTTCTGGGCCGATCCGGGCAAAATCTCCGTCGAATTCGTCAGGGACGGACGTGCTCTGAGGCGTCACGCCTCAGAACGTCCTCCGCGCATCCTCATCGGCCACGTCCGTGACGACTCACTCGACTAGTGATGCCGCTTGGCCGGCATGAACATCGTGAAGTTCAGCCTGAGGAACCGGACGAACTGAACGAAGAGGTTGCTGCGCCGACGCAACTCCCTCGCGTCGGGCAGCGGGGCGGTGTCGATTCGATGCTGTGCGTTGTCCATGGGGTTCTCCTGGAGCCGGGTCTCGGTTATTTCGGGGATCAGATACCAGAGCGGGTACGCCTTGGCCTTGTAGATGAACATGGTGTGCAGCACTCGCTTGACCCAGTGGGCGGCGAGACCGATGTCGCCGGTTGTCTCCTTCGGATCCCGTCCGCCCGTGTTCGGGTGGCGGGCGTGGTCGGGCACGATCGGGGACATCGACATGGCCGCCGCGGTGCCGGAGAGGATCCCGGTGCCGGTGGAGGCGATGCAGGCAGCCGCCATCTCTCCCATTGACCCGTGGTGGGTGGGCTCCGTCGCTCCGGTGAGGATCATGTCCGCGATCGTCAGGGCGACGATCTTGCCCATCGCGCCCGACGGCATGCCGGTGCGCGGGGGAGAAGGCGCGATGGCGACGTCGCCCGGTGTGGCGTAGGGGCGGGAGATGGCATGCGGCGGGGCGAAGGCGATCCCGACGCCGAACACGTTCCGGTACGAGGGCGTCTGGTAGGTTCTCGGCCAGTCCTGCGCCGTCCACTGCTCGTAGGGCTTGGCCTCGTAGTTCGCGTCGACGCGCATGAACCCGCTGGGGGCGAAGACCTTGTCGGTGATCTCGACGCCGTCTCGGTCGAAGGCCGTTAGCCCGACCCCGCGGAACGGGGGCAGGAGCATCGCAAAATCGAACGACTGAGTGTTCTCTGATCCGTCGATCTGGGTGTAGTGGATCAGTCCCGGCTCGATCCCGGTGACGGCGGCCTGGGTGATCGCCTTCATCGTGCGTTCCCGGAAGAGCGACTCCATCCACGCCTCGCTGGTGACGCGCCGGCCCCCAGTGGAGAAGGTCATGCCGCCCACGCCGACGTCGCCGAGTTCGTGCTCGTTGGTGAGGTAGATCACCTGGGCCAGGTCGCGAACCCCGGCGTTCCGCAGCTCCTGCTCCACGTTGAAGGCGTACTCGAAGGCGGCGCCCTCGCAGGTGCAGGTACCGTGTCCGACGCCCACGACGAGCGTCTGAGGGGTGCCCGCCCTGAGTGTGGCGATGACCTCCGCGAGCCGGGCGGCGGCATCCACCGCATGGCTCGGAGTGCACACCGACACGGTGTTCCCGGCATCCGGGCCCAGACCGGGCGTGGCCTCGAAATTGAGTTTCGGCCCGGTGGCGTTCACCAGGTAGTCATAACGGATGCGCTCCGTCCGGCCCACGCGCGCGGGGTCGGTGTAGACCACGTCGACGGCGCCGCGGGGGCTTTCCGCATCGCCCTCCGGGTAGAGCGTCACCGCCTTCGCCTGCCGGAAGCCGATGCCCTTGCGCCGGTAGATCGGGGCCAGCGGGAAGACGACCCTGGACGGGCTCATCCTGCCGACCCCGACCCAGATGTTGGAGGGGATCCAGTTCCACTTCGAATTGGGCGACACCACGACGACCTCGTGGCGCTTGCCGAGACGCTTCTTCAGATAGAGCGCTGCGGTGTGGCCGGATACCCCGGCTCCCAGGACGACGACATGTGCCATTTCAGACCCCACATTTTCAGTAACGGTGCTGTTGCGTCGACACCACCCCTATACCCGTGGGGTATCTATGGATCGGAAATAATGCTTGCGCCTCGGTGCCCAGGAGGTCTAAAGTACAACCAAATGGTTGCACAAAACATGCAGGACGACGAAGTGGATCGCATCTTCCAGGCGCTCGCCGATGCGACCCGCCGGGACATCGTGGTGCGCGTCGCGCAGCGCGAGCAGTCGGTGACGGCGCTCGCCGCGAGCTACGCCATGAGCTTCGCCGCGGTGCAGAAGCACGTGGCGGTGCTGGAACGCGCGTCCCTCGTCGTCAAGGAACGCCGGGGAAGGGAGCAGATCGTGCACGGAAACCTCGAGACCGTGCGCCGGGCGGCCCGCCTGCTCGAGCACTACGAGGAAGTGTGGCGGTTTCGCGCCCAGAGCATTAGCGACATCCTGCGGGAAGACCCCAATGAACCAGGAAATGAACAGGATCGAGAAGGAGAGAAATCATGACCGTCGTTAGTTCACAAACCGACACCGAGGCGCTCACCCTCACATTCGTGGCCGATTTCGACGCGAGCGTGCAGCGGGTGTGGCGCCTCTGGCAGGACCCTCGCCAGCTCGAGCGGTGGTGGGGCCCGCCGACCTGGCCGGCCACCTTCGAGCGGCACGACTTCGTGCCCGGCGGCCGGTCGAATTACTTCATGACCGGCCCGGAGGGCGAGAAGGGGGCCGGCTGGTGGGTGACCACGCTGATTGAGCCGCCGCACCGGTTGGAGTTCGAGGACGGGTTCGCCGACGAGAACGGCGATCCGGTCGCCCAGATGGGCTCGGTGCGGGCGGTGGTGACCCTGGACGAAGCCGGAGGGCGCACCCGAATGACCATGGTGTCCACGTTCGAGAGCCTGGACCAGCTGCAGAAGATGACCGAGATGGGCATGGAAGAGGGCATGCGGCAGGCACTGGGGCAGATCGATACGCTGCTCGCCGAGGACGTCAGCGCCTGAGCGGGTGCCTGATCGTGCCGCCGTCCTCGGCAGGCTCCCACTCGCGGCCCACCCTGGGGACGCGGGCGCCCGTTAGACCATGCGCCGCCGGTCACAGGGTGCGCCACGAACCGCGGGTTCGCTCTCACACACGAGAGATGCCCCGGTTGCTGGCGGCAACCGGGGCATCTCTCGTGGTGCGGAACGGGTTGCGGGCTAGTCCCGGTCGTTCTTGCCGTCGTGCCGGTCGTCGCCGTGCGAGTCCGCGGCGGCCGCGGTGTGCAGCTCCCACGTCACGTTGTCGCCGTGCTGCTGGGTCCAGAACGTGCGCCAGTCGCCGCCCATCATCTGCGGGGTCTGGGCGCCGAGGATTCCGGCGGCCGTCGGGTCACCGTTGGAAACGTGGATGCCCGTGATCTCGTTGTCGCCGTCGTTGTAGCCGGGGCTGGTGTTGTGGTCGTAGGTCGCGGAGGCGTCGCGGCCCTCGGCCAGCCAGCGCACGGCCTCCGGAGCCTTCTTGCCCTTCCCGGCGAGGTCCAGAAGGTAGCCGGAGTCGAGGGCGTCGCGCTGGGCGTGCAGGGAGTCGCCGGCATCCTCGACCACCATCAGCTTGTCCTTGCTCGCGAACTGGATGTTGTCCAGGCCCGTGTGCTCCAGGTCGCCGAGGAACGCGGGGGACAGCTTGCCGGTCTGCGCCGTCGGAGACGACTGGCTCAGGCGGAACACGCCGCCGAAGGCGCCCGGGAGGGTGCTGCCCTTGTCGGTGTCGCCGGTCTCGGTGAAGTAGAACTCGCCGAAATTCGTTCCGGGGCGGAAGACGCCGTTCTCGGGACGTTTGAACGGGGTGGCGCCGGCGGCCGCGGCGGCAGCGGTCGCGCTGTTGTTGGCCCCGGTGGTGACCGTGACCCACGTCGTGTTGAATGACGCACCGTAGCTGTGCAGGTCGGTGACGAACTGGTCGGACGGGTTGTCCGCGAGCTGCTTGGCCGTGACGGGGGAGCCGTCGGCACGGTTCACCTGCAGGGCCTGCAGGGTGCCGGTGGACAGGTCGCCCGCCTTCGTCGGGGTGAAGCGGTAGACGTAGCTGTTGGGGACCTTGCCGCCGGCCTTCTTGGCGCCGCCGATGTCCTCAACCAGCCACACGTTGCCGGCGGAGTCGTTCTGAATGCCCTCATAGCCGCCGGAGCCGAGCGCCGGGAGCGGCACGATCTTGCCGTCGACCGGGTCGCCCTTGTCATCGAGGGTGATGCCGAAGACGCCGCCCTTGGGCGCCGTGGCTTCGGCGGCCAAGAGGAGCTGGTGTGTGAACGGATCCCAGGTGATGCCGTCGAAGGTGGGAACGGCGGCCCCGTCCGAACGGGTGTCCGCGATCAGGGTGACCCTCTTGGTCAGGTCCTTTTCGTCGAGATCGATGCGGGTGACGTAGCCCTGCGGTCCGCCTTCGTGGCCCTGGAACAGGTAGTGCTTTGCGCCGAAGACGAGGTAGACGTTCTTGTCCGGCTCGGTCTTGAACGCCTCTTTCGCGTCCTGAGTCAGCGGTCCGCCGTTGGCCGTGTTGTACCCGTAGTGGGACACTCCGCCGTGCGGGTTTGCCAGTGGAAGCTGGCCGTAGGCAACGGGGCTCTGCTCGAGGCCGGCAGCGAGCACATTGTTCTGGATGCCGAACGCGGAGTTGGCTGCGACTCCGGCGGTGCCCGAGTCCGGCGTCGCCGTCGCGGGAAGCGAGGCTGTGGTGAGCACGGCCAGACCCAGTCCCAGGCCCACCGCCGTGGTCACACCGATTTTCGTGAACTTCATCGTGTCCTCCTCAGGGGGGGCTGGTGCCCGACCCGCAGATCAGACAAGTCCGCCCAGGTTTCCGGCAGGTGACGGAGACCTGTACGGGGTCTGCCCGGGGGCGGAACAAACACGCGGTGTCACCTTATCCGCTCCAGCCGCACCAGGGCCAGCCTGGTGTTGATGGCGATGAATGCCACCAGGCCCGCTGCCGCAACCGAGCCGATCACCAGCAGCGGGCCGCGAACCCGGGACAGCCATCGATTGTCGGTGGAGCCCAGCACGCCGATCGCATTGATCAGCGACGCCAGCAGCATCCCGGCCACCAGGCGCTCGCTGATGTCTTCCACCCGGCGCACGTAGGGTTCGGCCTGTTCCGGGTCGATGCTGATGCCCATGCCCTCCTGCTCGTAGCGGTCCAGGATCCGGGTCAGGCGTGCGGGCAGGGGGAGCCCCAGGTCGGCCACGTCCAGAAAGCCGGTCAGGAGCCTCCCCCCGAGGTACGACGGCTGCAGTCTGCGCTGCAGGAGGTCGAGTGCGTAGGGCTTGAGTGCGGTGCTGATGCTGAACTCCGGGTCGAGCACCAGTCCCGTGCCCTCGCACATCACGAGCATCTTCGACACCATCGCCACCGCGGGCGGAACCTGCAGGTGGTACCGGCGCATCAGGTCCATGACTGCCGTGATCAGCTCGCCCGCGGGCAGTTCCTTGAGCGTCAGCCCGGTGTACCGGTCGATGATCCGCGCCAGCGCCTCGGCGAAATCCGTGCGATCGATGCGGCCTCGCGGCGGGGCCAGCCGGAGCAGCATCGCGGCGAGCCGGTCGGAATGCTGCAGGGACAGCGCGATCACCACGTCGATCAATTGATTACGGATGTTGTCGGTCAGCGACCCCACCATGCCGTAGTCGAGCAGACCGATCACCCCGTCCGGCTGAACGAGCATGTTGCCGGGATGGGGATCGGCGTGGAAGAACCCGTCGCGCAGCACCATGTCGAGGATCACCGTCGTGGCCCGATCGGCCAGCGCGCTGCGATCGACGCCGAGCAGGTCCAGCGCGTCCACATCGGTGATCTTGACGCCCGACAGGCGCTCCTCGGTGAGCATCCGGGTGGTGGTGCGCGACCAGTCGATGCGCGGAATGTGCAGCCCGGGGCTCTGCGCGAAGTTCGCCTGGATTCGCTCGGCGTTGCGTCCCTCGGCTTCGAAATCGAGCTCCCCCCTCAGCTGCCGGCTGAACTCCTCGAAGAAACCCGCCACCCCGAGTTCATTGATGGACGGCGACTGTCTCGCCAGCTCGCGCACGACGTTCTGCAGGATCTCCAGGTCGGCGTTGATCGTGTGGACGATCCCCTCGCGCTGGATTTTCACGACCACCCGTGACCCGTCGGGCAGCACCGCGCCGTGGGCCTGGGCGAGGGACCCGCTTCCGACGACCTCCTCGTCGAAGGACAAGAACGCCTCGTCGATCGGGGTGCCCAGCTCCCGGGCGATGAGGCGCCGGGTCTGGTCTATCGGCATCGGCGGGTCCTGGTCCTGAAGCTTCGCCAGCTGGGTCGCGAGGTCCGGGTGCACGAGGTCTGGCCGGGTCGACAGGATCTGGCCGAGCTTGATGAAGGTCGGGCCGAGTTCCTGCAGGGTACGACGGATGATCTCCGGTGATTCGAAGGCTTCGTCGTGGGGCGGTCCGTCCGGCGTGAAAGCGTCGAGGAATCCCGGTTTCAGGATCCGCCGGGCCAGCCCCGACCGCGCGGCGAGCAGGTGAAAGCCGTTGCGGGAGAGAATCCGAACGATTTCTGCCTGTCGGTCGAGGTGGAGGGCCATGCCCAGAGCTTGAGGGGATTCGGTGGAATCCGCAATACTCGCACTCATCGGCGCAAACGTGAGGGCCTGGACTGGCTTCCCGGAGTTGATTTCCCGCTGGACCTGGACCACGGTGGACGCGAAGAGGCACGGGACGGTGCGTCCCGTGATGATGAGGCCCTGGAGGTCCGGTTCCCATGAGCGTTCAGAAGCGAATCGTTGTCTGTATCGGCACCGGCGGGATGGGGCTGGCGGCGGTTCGCCGCACGGGTCTCGGTGCCACGGTTGTGCTTGCCGACTTCGACGAGGTCGCGCTGCAGGCGGCGGCCGACAGACTTCGCGGCGAGGGCTTCGACGTCGTGGTACACCTCGTCGACGTCGCGCAGGCGAAGTCGGTGCACAGGCTGGCGACGGATGCCGCGGCCCTGGGCCCGGTGAGCACCGTCATCCACACCGCCGGACTCTCACCCGTTCAGGCCTCCGTCGACGCGATCCTGACGGTGGACCTGCTCGGCACCGCCCTCGTCCTGGACGCCTTCGGCGCGGTGATCGCGCCCGGTGGTTCCGGGGTCTTCATCGCCTCGATGGCGGGCCATCTGGCCCGGCTCACCCCGGAGCTGGAGGTGAAGCTGGCGATGACGCCCACGGCAGAGTTGCTCCGGCTGGCCGAGCTGGAAGTGAGCGGGATCACCGACTCCGGTGCCGCGTACTCCCTCTCGAAGCGGGCGAACGCGGTGCGGGTGTGCGCGGCGTCGGTGGCCTGGGGCGAGCGGGGTGCCCGCGTGAACTCGATCAGCCCGGGGATCATCTCGACACCCATGGGCGCCCAGGAGCTCGCGGGTCCCAATGGTGAACAGATGCGGGGCATGATCGCGGGCAGCGCGACCGGCCGGATCGGAACGCCGGCTGACATTGCCGCGGCCGTCGCCTTCCTGACCGGTCCGGACTCCACCTTCATCACCGGAACCGACCTGCTCGTCGACGGCGGCGTGATTGCCTCACTGACGACGCGAACCCAGTCCGCCTAGTGGCACCGGGTCACGGCACCGGCTCACGGCACCAGGGAATCCACCCAGGCGGCGACAATCAGGAAGTCGAACGTCTCGTAGGGGAACCCCTGGTCCAGTGAGCGGAATACCTTCGCGATCAGCAGGTCCCGCTCCTGCTCGCCCAGCTTTCCGAGTTCCGCGGCGCTGACAATGCCCTCCTTGAGGAGTGCGGATACGAGTTCCACTTTGTACGTGCTGTGCAGAGGCCCCGCCCACGGCAGGAGCGAGAGGGTTTCCGTGCGGTTCGCGAGTTCGGAGATGTCCAGCAGAAGCGCCGTGTGCAGCCGGCTGGCCCCGAGATGGTCGCTGAGCTCCGCCCTGGTTCCCACGAAAGTCGACAGATGAAGCGGGCTGCTGATGCCGAGGTCGGCGAACTTCTCCCGGTAGGGCGCGAGCGGGTCCAGATCCCAGAAGTCGGTGCGGGGTATGCGCGCCAGCTTCTGGAACCGGGGATCGGGGTGCAGCTCGACCAGCATCGGGTCCTTCCAGACGAAGTTGCGCGGTCGCTCGGCGATCATCGCGTACTCGAGGTGCTCGAGGGCGAGATTCCGCAACTCTTCCTTCCATTTCTCGTTCGTCTGCTCCCGGCTTTGGGCGTAGAGCATGCACGCCAGGTCGTAGCGCACCCAGGGCGAGGCAGACATGCCGGCTTCCTTGATCCGGCCATTGATCTCGGCGAGGTCCTGTGACCCGCCCAGGGCGACGTAGCCGGTGGCGGCCACCAGTCGCATGTTCTGTTCCAGCAGGGTGAGTTCTGGCCCCCGACTGCCCTCCGCGCCTCTGCTGCCATCGATCAGGCGCACCAGTTGCAGAGCCCGCTCCCTCGCGTGGCTCACCTGCGGAGTGGTACTCGGGTCGGACCCTTGATCCGGGATCGACGCGAGGTTCTCCACGGTGATCACATAGTTCAGGAGCACCCGTCGGTAGTGCATCGCAAAATCCGCGGCCACGGGATCCGTCTCGGTGGGAACGGGGAATGCGGGGGTCCGCGACCACCACGGCGACCTGTGCGCGGGCTGGTGCTTCGCCTCCAGATGGTCCGCTTCATTGCTGAGCCAGTCGGCGTAGCGCCGGAGCTCCTCGAACTCCGTTGCGGAGCGGTGCTGTCTGAACTGAAGCAGGAGCCTCGCGGCGTGGCTGTTCGGGTCGAGGTTGACGGCGCTGCTCAGGAGCCGGAGAGCACTCGCGGCACGGTCGTCGTCGTAGAAATCGGTGGACGCGACGTAGTGCAGTCCGAGCGCACGCCAGGATGATGCGCCGGCGAGCCCCTCAAGATCCGTGTAGCCCTCGGTGAGGGCCGTCAGCGCGAATGCCGCCACGAACTTGTCCAGGTCGACGTCGCCGCCCCCATCGACCTCGGTCAATCTCAGCTCGTCACGGTTGATGGCCGTGGCGTCAACCTGCCGGCCGTGGCGGGTCAGGCTCACGGCGAGATTGTCCTGGCTCGTGGCATCCACCCACAGACGCCAGGGAGCGGTGCCGAAGACGAAGGTCGAAACGGCCTGCAGCACGGCCAGCACCTTGCCCGGCAGCACGCCCGAGAGCGACGCATCGGAGAGGACCTCGACGTCGCTCCCGATCGCGAAGTGCAATCCTTCGGGTTTGCTCCCGCCGAGCCCGGTCAACAGGACCATGACATTCCTCGTGCGCGACTCGACGGGTTTGCCGGTGTCGTCGCGGACCTGAACGGAGATCCGGCGGTCGGTGGCCAGCCCGCGGGAGAAGGCGGCCGTGCCGGCGACGACCGCAAGGGTCCCGGCAGCGGCCAACAGCCAGCGGGCCCCGGCGCCGCCCGCCCACGAGACCACCGCCACGGCTCCGGTCAGGATCAGTGCGAGTCCCCACCCTTTGAATCGATTCACGGTTGTCTGGCTGGTCCTGCCCCTCCACATGATCGGGATGAACGCGAGCAGCCGGGCGAGGACGAGGGCAAGCGCGGCCAGCATGAGCATTGCCCACCCCGGCGACGCGAGCGGTGCCAGCCAACTGTCGAAGAAGCCGTTCCAGGTCTCGGACCAGCGCTCGGCCCAGGTCAGGCCGTCCGGCGCATCCGTGGCTGCCTGCGCCGTGCACCCGGTCAGGAACGTCGTTGCCGCGACGACCAGCGCACCACCCTTCACCACAGATCGCATGCTCATCTCCCGCCGTGAGATCCGAGAATGCGTCCTGCCCTCGGGCCTACGCCCAGTGTTCCTCGAATCCGGGTTGTGTCATAGCCGCATTGTGCGAGGACGACCTTCGGTCCTTACTGGTGTCAGTTCTCGTGAGAAGCCGTCGCCAGAAGGAGAGAAGTCATGTTCGCTCGAGTCAGCACCTACCGGACAGGGCCGGAAACCGTCGTGGACCACACCGAGGAGACCGTTGCGCGGGTGCTGGCAATCCCCGGATGCCGCGGGGTCTACTTTCTAACCAGCCTGGAGGAGGGCAAGGCCCTGTCGGTCACCCTGTGGGAGACGACGTATGCCCTCGCGGCGAGCCGGGAGGCAGCGAGTGCCGTCCGCGCCGACAGCAGCGCGGAGCAGGCCATGCAGATCATCGACGTGGAGGAGTTCGAAGTGGCCAACAGCGGCCTCGCGGGCTGAGCCGGCTACTCCGAGCCCCTCACGTCGTTATCAGCGTCGCGACTAGTCGCGAGGCCGGCGCGGCGGGCGTTCGGCCCGGTCCTCACGGCGCACCGGGCCGCCGTCGGCGCGGATCTCGATCAGCTTGCCGCTGATGCGGGTGTTGTCCAAGCGGGCCAGAACGTCGCTGGGAAGGTCGGCGGGCAGTTCGACGAGCGAATACTCGGGGTTGATCTGGATGTGACCGAAGTCCTCGCGGCTCAGGCCACCCTCGTTGGCGAGCGCTCCGACGATCTGCCGGGGCTCCACCTTGTGGCGCTTGCCGACCTCGATCCGGTACGAGGCCATCGACCGGTTGCTGTCGCGGGGGCGTCGTTCCACGCGCTCCACGCGTTCGCCGCGGTCGTCACGGCGGTCACCGCGACCGGCATCGGCGCGGGCGCGCTCGGCGCGGTCGCCGCGGTCGGCACGCTCGGGCCGCTGGGCGCGGGCATCCGCCTGGGTGAGCAGCAGGGGCGTCTCGCCCTGGGCGACGACGGCGAGGGCCGCGGCCACGTCGGCCTCGGGCACGTCGTGGTGTGCGACGTAGTGGCCGATGATGTCGCGGAAGGCGCTGATCCGGTCGGACTGGCTGAGAGCCTCGGTGATCGCATCGTCGAAGCGGGCCAGACGGGTGACGTTCACGTCTTCGAAGCTCGGCAGCTGCATCTGCGTCAGCGGCTGGCGGGTCGCCCTCTCGATCGCGTTGAGCAGGTGGCGCTCGCGGGGCGTGACGAAGCTGATCGCGGCGCCGCTGCGGCCCGCACGGCCGGTGCGGCCGATGCGGTGCACGTACGACTCGGTGTCGATCGGGATGTCGTAGTTGACGACGTGGCTGATTCGATCCACGTCGAGGCCGCGGGCGGCGACATCCGTTGCGACCAGGATGTCGAGCTTGCCGGACTTGAGCTGGTTGACCGTGCGCTCACGCTGCACCTGGGCGACGTCGCCGTTGATGGCCGCGGCCGAGTAGCCACGTGCGCGGAGCTTCTCGGCGAGCAGTTCCGTCTCGTTCTTGGTACGGGTGAACACGATCATGCCCTCGAAGTTCTCCACCTCGAGGATGCGGGTGAGCGCGTCGACCTTCTGCGGGTACGACACCATCAGATAGCGCTGGGTCGTGTTCACGGAGGTCGTGGTCTTGTTCTTGATCGTGATCTCTTCGGGGTCGTTCAGGTACTTCTTCGAGATCCGTCGGATCTGCGCGGGCATGGTCGCCGAGAACAGGGCGACCTGCTTGTCCTCCGGGGTGTCGGCCAGGATCGTCTCGACGTCTTCGGCGAAGCCCATCTTCAGCATCTCGTCGGCCTCGTCGAGCACCAGGTACTTCAGCTGCGACAGGTCGAGCGTGCCCTTCTCGAGGTGGTCCATGATGCGGCCGGGCGTGCCGACGACGATGTGCACCCCGCGGCGCAGCGCGGAGAGCTGCACGCCGTAGCCCTGGCCGCCGTAGACGGGGAGCACGTGCACGCCCCGCATGTGGGCGGCGTACTTCTCGAATGCCTCGCAGACCTGCAGGGCGAGCTCACGGGTCGGGGAGAGCACGAGTGCCTGCGGGGTCTTCTGCGCCAGGTCGAGGCGCGACAGGATCGGGAGGGCGAACGCGGCCGTCTTGCCGGTTCCGGTCTGGGCGAGGCCCACCACGTCGCGCCCCGCGAGAAGCGGGGGGATGGTGGCGGCCTGGATGGCGGAGGGAGTCTCGTACCCGACGTCCTTGAGGGCCTTGAGCATTGAATCTCCGAGCCCAAGGTCGGCGAAGGTCTTCGTTACGCGGGCAGTCTCTGCCTCGCTGGTGTCAGGGGTGTGCATATTACAACGGTAGTCGACGTGGGCGCCCTGTTCGTCTACCCTGTCCAAGCCGCGGGGTGAATCGCGGGAGGATATGAGAATGTCGAATATCGAACAACAGTCCTGGGTGAAGAATTACCAGCCGGGCGTCCCGGCCGAAATCGACCTCCCCGAGGAGTCGCTCGTGGCCATGCTGGAGCGTTCCGTGGCCGAGGCCGGCAGCCATCCGGCGCTGGAGTTCTTCGGCCGCCGCACCAGCTACACCGAGCTCGGCGACCAGATCGACCGGGCGGCGGAGGGCCTGCGCGGCCTCGGAGTGCGGGCGGAGGACCGTGTGGCCCTGCTCCTGCCGAACTGCCCCCAGCACGTTGTCGCCTTCTACGCGGTGCTGCGCCTGGGCGCCGTCGTGGTGGAGCACAACCCGCTCTACACCGCCCGGGAGCTGCGCCACCAGTTCGAGGACCACCAGGCCCGCATCGTGATCGCCTGGGACAAGTCCGTCGCATCCATTCGCACCTTCCCCGCGGACATCGAGATCGACCACATCGTGTCCGTCAACCTCCTCGAGGCGTTCCCCGCGATCAAGCGCCTCGCCCTGCACCTGCCGGTGAAGAGCCTGCGCGAGTCCCGTGAGGCACTGACCGGGCCGGCCCCGAAAACGATCCCCTGGAAAGACCTGCTCAGCCACGGTCCGATCGATCCAGAGCACCCCCGGCCCGCGGTCACCGATCTCGCGGCCATCCAGTACACCTCCGGCACGACCGGCCAGCCCAAGGGCGCCATGCTGACCCATTTCAACTTGTACTCCAACGCCCTGCAGGGCGAGGCCTGGATGCAGGGGGCCGAGTACCGCAAGGAGATCTTCTACGCGATCCTGCCCATGTTCCACGCGTTCGGCATGACGCTCTACCTGACCTACGGCATCCGTAAGCAGGCCCTGCTGGTGCTGTTCCCCAAGTTCGACCCCAACCTGATCCTCGACGCCATGAAGAAGTCGCCTGCGACGGTCTACTGCGCGGTGCCGCCCATCTACGAGCGCACCGCCGTGGTCGCGAAAGAGCGCGGAATCTCGCTCCGTTCCTGCAAATACTGCATTTCCGGTGCGATGAACCTGCCCGACCACGTGGTCGAACTGTGGGAATCGGTGTCGGGCGGCCTGCTCGTGGAGGGCTACGGCATGACCGAATCCTCGCCGGTCGCGCTGGGCAACCCGTTCCACCCGACCCGGCGCACGGGCACGATCGGCGTGCCGTTCCCGTCCACCCGGATGAAGGTCGTCGACCTGGACGACCCCACCCGGGAGGTGCCGCAGGGCGAGCCGGGAGAGCTGCTCCTGAACGGCCCGCAGGTCTTCCAGGGCTATTGGAACAACCCGGAGGAAACCGCGAAGACGCTCCTGCCCGGCGGCTGGCTGCGCACCGGGGACATCGTGACCGTCGACGAAGACGGCTTCACCACGATCGTGGACCGCGCCAAGGAACTCGTCATCACCGGCGGTTTCAACGTCTCGCCCTCCGAGGTCGAGGCCGTGCTCCGCCTGCACGCGGATGTCGTCGACGCGGCCGTGTTCGGCAAGGCACTCGAACGCGGCGGGGAACTGGTCGTCGCCGCGGTCGAACTCAAACCGGGCGCCCGGCTCGACGAGGAGGCCCTGCGCGCGCACTGCCGCGAGCACCTCGCGGCGTACAAGATCCCACGGCGGATCGTACAGATCCAGGACATGCCGCGCTCGATGCTCGGCAAGATCCTGCGCAAGCAGGTGCGCGAGCAGGTGCTGCCGCAGCTCTGACGCTCTTGCCGAGGCCGCTCTACCGGAGGGTCGTCGCCAGCAGGGCGGCCCGGCGGAGACACCGGTCGCTGTCCCCGGCCCAGCGCTCGAGAACGATGTTCGCCCGGGTGCGACCGGACTGGTCGAGCCTTTCCAGCAGGGGAGCGACCACGTCGCGGGCGAGCGGATCGACCAGGGCAGGCAGACGTGCGCCGCGCACGAAGCCCTCGATCCGGGTCAGATCCGAGTTGTCCAGAACGAGCACGTTCGACTGCAGCAGCACGACTGCCGCGAGGCGGCGCTCGAACACCGGCACCGCCCACAGTTCAGAACTCAGCGCGGTGATGTCGTCGTGCGTCAGACCGGGATACCGGCGGGCGACATCGCGAATCGTGCCCCGCACCGCACCGACCGTCGCACCGTAGAACCGCAGGTCACTGCCCAGGCGGTCCTTCTCCGCCGCCGCCCGGTACGCATCCCCCTCGTTTCGGAGTGTCATGTCCACGAATTCGCCGGCGTCGCTCACTCCTTCATTCTCTCTCCGGCTTTCGGGCGAGCGAGCCGGGTGGGCGGCACGGCGTTGCAACGTACGCTTGTGATCAACGAAAGAGGAGTTCTCCATGAGGGTTGTTGTCACAGGCGGAAGCGGAAAACTCGGCCGGACGGTCGTGCAGCGGCTGATCGCCGAGGGCCACGAGGTGCTGAACCTCGACCGCGACGGCGACCGGAACCCCGGTCTGGTCGTCGTCGATCTGAAGGACTACGGCCAGGTCGTCGACGCGGTCCTCGGTGTCGACGACCGGCACACCGGGTTCGACGCCATCGTGCACCTGGGTGCGATCCCGGCACCTGGCCTGGTTCCCGACGTGGCCACGTTCCACAACAACATCCTCTCCACCTATAACGTGTTCCAGGCGGCCCGGCGGGCGGGCATCAAGAAGCTGGTCTACGCGTCCAGCGAGACCGTGCTCGGGCTGCCGTTCGACATCGCCCCGCCCTACCTTCCGGTGGACGAGGAATACTCGGCCCGGCCCGAGAGCACCTACTCGCTGGTGAAGCATCTCGAGGAGCAGATGGCGATCCAGCTCACCCGCTGGGACCCCGAGCTCAGCATCACGGCGCTGCGGTTCTCCAACGTGAAGGACCCGGAGGACTACGCGGCCTTCCCCGCCTTCGACGCCGACGCCACCCTGCGCAAATGGAACCTGTGGGGCTACATCGACGGCCGTGACGGCGCCCAGGCCGTGCTGCGGGCCCTGGAGAACGCGAAGCCGGGCTTCGAGGCATTCATCATCGCCGCGGCCGACACGGTGATGAGCCGGCCGAACGCCGAGCTGGCCGCCGAGGTCTTCCCGGGAGTCGACCTGCGGGAGGTCGGCGAGAACGTCACCCTGCTCTCGATCGACAAGGCCCGGCGGATGCTCGGCTACGCACCCGAGCACAGCTGGCGCGACCACGTCTGACTGAACGAATTCGACGGAGATTTTGCCCAAATCGGCCCTAATCGGGCTGAAATCGGGTTTTTACGGCAGAATCTCCGTCGAATTGGTTAGACGCGGCACCGCACGCTGTGCTGGAGCCACCCCAGTGATCGACGACTCTCAGGAGAGCGCCCGCACCACGTCCGGGCCGGAGCGGACCGCGCGAGAGACCCCGGCCGGATGCCCGTCCACACTGCCGAAGCCGTCACCCGCGACGAAGATACCCGGGTGGTCCTGGCTCTGATCAAACCCGGCGCCCGGCAGCGCGGCGACCGCATTCGCGTAACGCCAGCGCTTCAGCTCGGAGTCCACGGCGTGCGCACCGGGGAACAGCCGCTTCATCTCGACCAGCAGCGCCGAGTGGACGAAATTCGCGTCCAGGTTCCAGGTGGACTCGCTCCAGTGCGGGGTCGCGAAGACCTCCAGCCAGACCAGCCCCGAGTCGTCCCGCCGCCGAACGCGGATGGCGTCGACGAGTGTCGATTCGTGCGACGCCAGCTCGCCGCCCACATCCCCGCGCAGGACACACAGCAGCACGGCCCGCTTGTCGTAGCCGACCTCCGCCAGGGCCGCGCTGACCCTGAGGTGACTCGTGCGCAGAATCTGAACGCTCTGCGGAACCGGCGGAGTCAGCACGACCGCCTGGCAGATGACGGGGTCGCCGGACGCGTGGGGTACAACGCGGAGGGGCCCGGAGTCCGCCACCTCGATCTGCGTCACAAAGGTGCGCTGAAGCGTGGTGCCGGCCGCCCACGTGCGAGCCACATCGCCGGCGGATGCCGCGAATCGCCAGCGCGCGCCATGATCCGGTTCCGCAGCGAACTCGGCTTCGGTTCTGCGGGCGATCTCCCTCATCACGTGCGCATCGTGGGTGACGACCGTGTCGGCGGCGGGGTTGAGCAGCGCCCCGGCGAGGGGGCGGCTCGCCAGGCGTCCGCCCGGGCGCGATCCCTTGTCCAACAGCAGCACCGAACGTCCGTGCTCCTGCAGATTGTGGGCGATCGTGAGCCCGCATACCCCTGATCCGACCACGACAACGTCCCAAGTCCCCATCTCTGGAGGCTAATGCACGGGTGGCCCGTGCGCCGTCGACAGGCCCTAGACGCGTGCGCGCTGCAGCGCCTGGGTGATGCGGCTGGCCTCCTCGAGCAGCAGCTGGCCGAGGATCTCCCGCCGCTCCGCGGTGAAACGCCGCTCGATGCCCGTCAACGACAGAGCCCAGGCGGGTTGCCCGGAGCGGTCGAAGATGGCCGCCCCCATTCCCCAACTGCCCTCCAGGATCAACCCCGGGTTGACCGAGTAGCCGGTGATCCTGGTCTGTTCCAGATTGGCCCGGATGGCGGTGGGCGAGTGGTTCTGACCCCACCGATCGACGAAGGCGTCGTCCTGCACCAGGAGCTGCCCGACCTCGGACTCGGGCAGGTACGCCAGGATGGCCAGGCCCGCCGAGGCGACCCCGAGCGGCAGCCGCAGGCCCTCGTAGAGCACGAACGACCGGATGGGGAAGCTGCCCTCCTCGCGCAGCAGGCACACCGTCTCCGCGCCGCGGCGGATCGAGAGGAATGCGCTTTCGCCGGTTTCCTCCGCCAAACGGAGCAGGCTCGGCCGCGCCAGCTCCTCGATCGGGTAGCGGTGGGCGGCGACCGTTCCCATCACGAAGATCTCCGGCCCGTAGTGCCACGTGTGCGTGACCGGATCATGGTCGAGCAGGCCCTCGGCGGCCAGAGAACTGAGCAACCGGTGCACGGTGGGCCTGGTCAGCCCGGAGTCCCGCACGATCTCGGCCAGGGGAGTGCCGGCGGGATTGCGTCCGACGAGCTGCAGGAGCCTGGCGACGCGGGTGACCACCTGGGCGCCCTGCACCGGGACGGATTGATTGATTTTCATGCCGGTCATGCCTGGCTCCTGTCCATAATGTGGATGTTGTGCAGCCTAGTGATCACGGCGTGGATACACAATGAAATGGGCAGATCCGCCCTGATTGACAGCCGCCCGATCAGACCCCTAACATGACGGACAGACGCAGCGTCCATAAGGTGGATACGAACCGGATGCTCAACCCGATTGATCAACACGGATGCTCAACGAGGAGAATTCCATGACCAAGGTTCGGTCCAGCGCACATGACGCTCTCAGCGACGTCCTCCGGGACGGCATGGTCCTGGCGGTCGGCGGCTTCGGTCTTTGCGGCATCCCGGCCGACCTGATCGACGCCGTGCGGGCATCCGGGGTGAAGGATCTCACCGTCGTGTCCAATAATATGGGCGTCGACGGCAAGGGCCTCGGCGTTCTACTCGAGGCCGGCCAGGTGCGGCGGGTGATCGCCTCCTACGTGGGGGAGAACAAGCTCTTCGCCGAGCAGCTCATCGACGGCAGGCTGGAGGTGGAGTTCAGCCCGCAGGGCACCCTGGCCGAGCGGCTCCGCGCGGGCGGCGCCGGCATCCCGGCCTTCTACACGAAGACCGGCGTGGGCACCCTGATCGCCGAGGGCAAGCCGCTCGCCGACTTCGACGGCGAGACCTACCTCCAGGAGCGGGCGATCATCGCGGATGTCGCCCTCGTGCACGCCTATCGGGCCGACACCGCGGGCAATCTCGTCTACCGCTACACCGCCCGCAACTTCAACCCCGTGGTGGCGACGGCCGGCCGTCTGACGATCGCCGAGGCCGAGATCATCGTGCAGCCCGGCGAGATCGACCCTCACGACGTTGTCACCCCCGGGGTGTTCGTGCAGCGCCTGGTGCGGGCCTCGAATCGGGTCAAGGACATCGAACAGCGCACGGTGCGCCCGCGGCCCGTGACCGTGCCGGCCTGACGAACTCGCCGGGCACACAAGCACCAGCCACACACCGCACCGACCACACACCGACCGCAAGGAGCAAGACCATGGCATGGACGCGCGACGAAATGGCCGCAATCGCGGCCGAGGAACTCTCCGACGGCGACTACGTGAACCTGGGCATCGGCATCCCCACGCTCGTTGCCAACAACCTGCCCGATGGCGTGCAGGTGACCCTGCAGAGCGAGAACGGGCTGCTCGGCATGGGCCCGTTCCCGTTCGACGGCGAGGAAGACGCCGACCTCATCAACGCCGGCAAGCAGACCGTCACGGTGCAGCCCGGCGGCTCGATCTTCGACTCGTCGGCCTCGTTCGGCATGATCCGCGGCGGGCACATCAAGGTGGCCATTCTGGGTGCCATGCAGGTCTCCGGCCGCGGTGACCTGGCCAACTGGACCATCCCGGGAAAGATGGTCAAGGGCATGGGCGGCGCCATGGACCTCGTGGCGGGCACCCCCCGCGTGGTCGTGCTCACCGAGCACACGGCCAGGGACGGGTCGGCGAAGATCGTCAACGAATGCAGCCTCCCGCTGACCGGACTGAAGGTCGTCGACCGCATCATCTCCGACATCGCCGTCTTCGATGTGACGGATGCCGGACTCCTGCTGCGACGTCTGGCCCCCGGCGTCACCGTCGAGGAGGTCCGTGCGGCGACGGAGCCGGACTTCACCGTCGCGCCGGAGTCCGTCTAGTCTCGTAGCCATGACACCGGATGCCCTTGCCGAGTTCTGCCTGAGTCTTCCGCAGGCGACTGAGACGTTCCCCTTCGGTGAGGAGACAAGCGTGTTCAAGACCAGCGGCAACGGCAAGATCTTCGCCCTGAGCGCCCTCGCTGGCGAACCGCTCGCGGTCTCACTCAAGTGCGACCCGGAGGAGAGCCGTGCGCTCCGGGAGGAGTTCCCGCAGCAGATCACGCCGGGCTACCACCTCAACAAGAAGCACTGGATCACGATCGTGCTTGACGGGCAGATCGACGACGCCCTGGTCGAGCAACTGCTGCGGGACAGTCACGCCCTCGTCCGGCCGAAGGTGCCGCGGGGGAGAGAGATCTGAAGCCGGCGGTCACGCCACTGGCTGGGCGCCCTCGGTATCCAGGTCGGCCAGAGGCCCGCCGATCCGCAGGCCGACCCACGAAACGAGCGTCCAGCCATCCGTCGCTGAGCCGCTCAGTTCCACCACTCCCGTGTTCTCGAGGTCGTGCGAGCCCGCGAATCGGGGCGGCATGTTGAGGGTGCGGGCCGCGGTCCAGACCCGGATCGCCGCGCCGTGGCTGAAGACGGCGGCCGTCTCGACGTCGGCGGTGGCGGCCGCGATGTCGGCGTCGTACCGGGCGAAGAACGCGTGTCCGTCCGAGGCCCCGGCATCCGGGCGTCGAGATCGCCGGCGCCCCAGGCGAAGACGGTCTGCATGTACGTGTGAACGGATGCCGGGTCGTTCAGCCCCTCGAGGGAGCCGGCCTCGATCTCGTGCAGCCCGGGGGACACCCGCACCTCGATGGACCGGTCGGCAGCCAGAGGCCGGGCCGTGAGTTGCGTGCGACGAAGGGTCGACGCGAAGATGGCGTCGACCGAGTCCAGCCGGAGCGTGTCCGGGATCACGGCGGCCTGCCGCGTGCCGAGCTCGGTCAGGCCCGGCCCCGGGTGGGAGGTGTCGAGCTGTCCGAGGACGTTGGCGGGCGTTTGGCCGTGGCGGATCAGGAAGAGTCGCATGTCGACTCCAGCATAGGTATCCGGGAGTGACAGCATGGGACGCAGACTGTGGATCAACGAGAGGGAGAACTTCGATGACGATCATCAAAATCAACGCGATCACCGTGCCGGGCGACAACGGTGACGAGCTGGCACGCCGGTTCGCCGCCCGAGCCGGGGCCGTCGACGACCGGCCCGGCTTCGAGGGATTCGAACTGCTGAGGCCCACGGATGACCGCCACACCTGGCTGGTCGTGACCCGCTGGGCCGATGAGGACTCCTTCCGGGCCTGGGTCAGCTCGCCGGCCTTCGGACACGGCCACCGCGCCGAGCCGGCCACGGAGGGCGAGCCCGCGGCGCGGCCGCCCGTCGGGATGAGCAGCGAGCTGTGGTCCTACGAGATTGCGGGCGGTTCCCCGGCCTGATCTGAGGTTCAAGGCCCACGGGTCGGGTATCGGTATCACTATGTCTAGCGACACTCTCTCATCGACAAGGAGATCTCCGCCATGACAGAGCAGTACCTTCCGCAGCCGTACCCGCCAGTCACGCCCGGTTACTCGCCGCCGCCGAAGTCGTTCGTGGCGACCTGGCTGTTCGCCTGGCTGCTCGGCTTCCTCGCCATCGACCGGTTCTACCTTGGCAAGGTCGGAACCGGCCTGCTGAAGCTGCTGACGGTGGGCGGCTTCGGGCTCTGGTGGCTGATCGACCTGATCCTCGTCCTGGCGGGCGCCCAGCGCGACAAACACGGCCGGCCACTGGCCGGGTACGCGGAGACCGTCGCCTGGATCGTCACGGCGGCCGGGTTCGTGCTGTCCATGCTCTCCTCGGGCCTCGCCTCCTCGCTGAACTCCTAGGTTCGGCGTCTCAGGTGCCGGGCAGGTCCCCGGTCGAGACCGAACTGAGCAGCAGGCTGGTCTCGCTGTTCAGCACGCCCTCGATCGAGCGCACCTGCCCGAGCAGTCGGTCGAAGTCGGCCAGGGTGTCGGTGCGCAGCTCGGCGACCAGGTCCCAGCCGCCGTTCGTGGAGTGCAGGGCCTTCACCTCCGGATAGCCGCGCAGGGCGTGGATGACCTGGGCGATGGCCCGGACCTCCACCTCGATCAGCGTGATCGCCCGGATCGAATTGGGGTCCCGGTCCTCCCTGATCCTGACGCCGAACCCGACCACCGTGCCGGAGTCGGTGAGACGCTTGAGGCGGCTGTTGATCGTCGACCTCGTGACCCCGAGGTCGCGGGCCAGGCTGGCGACGGGCTCGCGGCCGTTCACGCGCAGGGCGGACAGGAGGCGGCGGTCGAGGTCGCCGAGGGGATACATTACCCAAAGTGTATATAAACACCGCACAGAGTGATCGATGAAGTGGTCAGATTGCGGCGATGAACCCATGGCGGCTGCACATCGCCTATGCATACGGTTGAAACCCTGATCGAGAGGAGCCGCACATGGTGCGATTTGTGGACGTGGGAAACATCAACCGGTGGGCAGCCGAAACCGGGGTGGAGCGCATCCTCACGGACATGGTCGAGTACATCGAGCGCGACTTCCGCCGCTGGCCCACGTTCGACAAGGCGCCGCGGGTGGCCAGCCATTCCCCGCTCGGCGTGATCGAACTCATGCCCACGAGCGACGGCGTCACGTACGGATTCAAGTACGTCAACGGACATCCGTCGAACCCGTCGCGCGGCCTGCAGACCGTCACCGCATTCGGCGTCCTCGCCGACGTGCAGAGCGGCTACCCCACGTTCTGGTCCGAGATGACCGTGCTCACGGCCTTCCGCACCGCCGCCACCTCGGCCATGGTCGCCCGCGCCCTGGCCCGGCCCGACTCGCAGACCATGGCGATGATCGGCACGGGCACGCAGTCCGAATTCCAGGCCCTGGCGTTCCGCGGCCTGCTCGGCATCAACCGGCTGCGCGTCTGGGACACCGATCCCGACGCCATCGCGAAGTTCGTGCGCAACCTGGCTCCGCTCGGTTTCGAGATCGTCGTCGCGGCCAGCGCCACGGATGCCGTGACCGGCGCCGACATCATCACCACCTGCACCGCGGACAAGGCGAACGCCACCGTGCTCACCGACGCCATGGTCGGCCCCGGAGTGCACATCAACGCGATCGGCGGGGACTGCCCGGGCAAGACCGAACTCGACGGCGCCATCCTGCACCGCTCGGACGTCTTCGTGGAGTTCACGGCGCAGACCCGGATCGAGGGCGAGATCCAGCAGATGCACCCCGAGTTCCCCGTCACCGAGATGTGGCAGGTCCTCCTCGGCCAGGCTTCTGGACGCACATCCGTTGATCAGATCACCGTCTTCGACTCGGTCGGTTTCGCCATCGAGGACTTCTCCGCGCTCCGCTTCCTGCAGGATGCCGTCGACCAGACCCGGTTCTACACCGACATCGACCTCGTGGCCGACCCCGACGACCCGAAGGACCTGTTCGGGCTCGTCACCGCCGGCGCGCCCGTTCTCGTCTGAGTCCGAGCCTGAGTCCGAATTCGAGTCTGAGCCGAGTCTGAGTCCGATGTCCGTACAGGCCCCGTCGGCCGTTCTGCTGATCCGACCTCATTTCTTCACGCCCAACCCGGAAACGGCGCACGACAACGCCTTCCAATCCGTCGATGCCGGGCACGATGCGGCCCTGATCGCCGAAGCCGCCTACGCCGAGGTGACCCGGGTGGCCGAGACTCTGGAGTCACGGGGCATCGTCGTGCACCTGTTCGACGACGACGGGCCCGGGCGGCCGGACAGCGTATTCCCGAACAATTGGATCTCCACCCACGCGGGCGGGCATGTGGCCCTGTACCCGATGCACGCGCCGAATCGCCGCACGGAACGCCGCGGCGACATCGTCGAGATGCTGAAACAGCGCTACCGGGTGCAGGACGTCGTCGACTATTCCGGGCTCGAACTCGACGACGTCTTCCTCGAGGGGACCGGGGCGATGGTGCTCGACCACGCGGGGCGGATCGCCTATGTGGCCCGGTCGCGCCGGGCGGACCCGATCGCGCTGGAGCGCTTCTGCACCAATTTCGGCTACGAACCGATCGTCTTCGACGCGGCCGACGAGAGCGGCCGGCCGATCTATCACACCAATGTCCTGATGTGCATCGCCACGGACTTCGCCCTGGTCGGGCTGGACCTGATCCAGTCGTCCTCGCGGCGCAGCCACGTCGTGGAACGACTCACCGCGCAGGACCGCGAGGTGATCGCCCTCGACCGGGAGCAGATCCGCAACTTCGCTGGCAACGCCATCGAGCTGCACGGCCCGGGCGGGCGGATGCTGGTGCTCTCGCGCCGCGCCCTCGACTGCCTCACCGCCGGGCAGCGCAGCGTGATCGAGCGCAGCTGCACGATTCTGCCCCTCGACGTGCCCACGATCGAGCTGGCGGGCGGCTCCATCCGCTGCATGCTCGCGGGGATCCACCTCGATCGGCGCGGTGCTCCGTCCCTGTCGGCCACGTCGCTCTCGACTGCCTCCCTCTCCACCCAGGCCGTCTCGCTGGCGGCCACGCCGCACGAGCGCAGTGCGTCACGGACGGAGCCGGGCCTGGCCGTGTGAGCGCGGATCGATCGGTTGCGCGGATCGGCCGTCGCTCGCGGCTCCCGCGTGGGTCCCCGAACCAATTCGACGGAGATTCTGCTGTAAAGAGGGCGTTTCGGTGGGTTTGGGGGCGTTTTGGGCAAAATCTCCGTCGAATTCGTCAGGGACGCGGCTGATCTGCCGGCAGCGATTACGCCGACCCGGCGCCCGTTCAGGCAACGCGAGTCTGGGTCGCGTGGGGCGCGTGGGTCGCGCGATCTCCTAGTCTCAAGGCATGGGGAAGAAGAGAAAGTCCGGTTCGCGCCTGCTGGTTCTGGTGGTGGTTGCCGGCCTGCTCGGGGTCGTCGCGCTGCAGGGGCCGGGACCGCTCGCTTCGGTGGCGGACACCTGGCTCCGAGGCTGGCAGAGCATCGGCGGCACGGGCTCCGGCAGCAACGACTCGAGCAGCACTCAGGTGGGAGACCCGGGCTCCGGTAGCACGGACTCTTCGGCCGCGGCCGGCGACCCGAGCGTGTCCCCGGCCGCGGTTCCGGGGAGACCGGCCAACGCGGTCGCCATGACCGTCGAGCATGTGCACGACGGTGACACCCTCTTTCTCAGCGCCGGTGCGCCCAACGACCTCGTGCCGAACACCGATGACGTCAAGGTGCGGCTGGTCGGACTCGACACTCCCGAGATCGGCGACGCCGCCGAATGCTTCGGCGCTGAGGCGAGAGCCCAGTTGGAGGCAATGCTGCCCGACGGCAGCACCGTCTGGGTCACGGCGGACCGGGATCCGACCGACCGGTACGGCCGCAGCCTGTTCTACCTGTGGACCGATGACGGGCGTTTCGTCAACTACGAACTCGTCGCCGCCGGTGCGGCCGAGTCGCTCATGATCGCCCCGAACGACGCTTATTACGGTCTCCTCCGAGCCGCCGAAGACTCCGCAGCGCTGGCCCGCGCCGGCATGTGGGCGGCCTGTTGAGGGGGCACGTCCAGACAAACCAACGGAATGAGGCGCGAGAGCGGATCTCCCGATCAGCGTGAGATCAACTGGCCAGACCGGCTGCGGAAGAGCACCGGTCAGCCACTCTTAACGGGAGTTTGCCAGCTTAACATGAGGATTTATGCAGAAAACGGGTGCATTTTTGCAGCTTCGCCCGGGCGGGTCCCCGCCTGAGGAAGTCGAACAAGAACCGTTGGCGCTTCACGCACGAGCGATTCGCTCCGTGGAAGTCATGCCTACCTCTGAATTTGAATTGTTCCTGTCCGCCATCACCGAGGAAACCGGCAGTCAAGTCGGTAACGACGAAGCCAGTGCCGATCAGGCCGGTGCAGACCAAGCCAGCGCCGACCATGGCGTCACCCGCCATGAGGAGACCCATCGGCGCAGAGGACGCCAGCGCCTGCTCGTTGCCGGTGCCGTTCTTGCGGTCGGGTCCATCCTGGGCACCGGTCTCGTCTGGCAGACCCTGTCGGCCCAGGCCGAGAGCGAGCGCGTCGCCGCCACGAAGGCACTGTCTGTGACCACCGGCGCCCATCCCGAGCAGACGTCCGGCTTCGCCGTCATCTTGCCGGCGCATGCGGCGTTTGCCGCGAGGAGCGTTCTCTCGGACGCCCAAATGGTGATGGAGGCGGGCCAGGGCAAGACGGACATCACGTCCCTCTCCAGCGCCGTCACCTCACTGGCCCATTACACCGTTCTCGAACCCGAGCGGGTCTTCGATCTCGTCGACCAGACCAGGGCCGAAACGGCGACTGTGCGGGCCTCCACGGCCGAGGTCGACCGGGTGGCCGCCGAGCAAGCCGCGAAGCAGGCCGCCGAGCTGGCCGCGAAGCAGGCCGCCGAACAGGCCGCCGCCGCGCAGGCCGCCGCCGCGCAGGCCGCAGCGGCAGC